>JALHUQ010000044.1 GCA_022866645.1 Woeseiaceae bacterium
CTTCTGGGGTGGCTATCGTGTGGTACCCGAGGAAGTGGAGTTCTGGCAGGGTCGCCAGAATCGCCTGCATGATCGCTTCCAGTACACGAAACAGGAAGACGGCAGCTGGGCGATCGAAAGGCTGGCGCCCTAGCGTTGATTCCGACTTAGCGCCTGCGCCGTCCTTCACGACCGCGCCGGCCCGCCACGATCACCGGCGCCGGCTTGCTCGCTGCTGGCGGAAGCACGGGTAATTCCGTCTGCTTCACGAAACCTTCTTTGACCAGGTCGCGCATCGCCGCATCGATCGCAGGATCCGTTTCGAAAGGCTCGTATTTCGCCAACCGCGTTTCAACCTCGGCGCAGGCGCGCTCGTTGAGCTCCATCGAGCCGCCCTCTTGCCAGGTCTCACGATTCAATCGATCAATAACCGGCTGTGTGAGATACAACTCGTTCGGCCAGTGTTTCAGCGTGTGCGGCGATGTGATCAGATGATTATCCCGCATCAGCTGATCGACCAGATCCTGGGTGGGCAAATCATCCAGTGGTTTGATCTCCCTCACGAAGTGCAGAGCCTGGCCGCAGACTTCGTTGTCGAACACGAGTTTCGGCAGGCTAAACGTCAAAACGAAATCGAGCATGCCCGGCCCCGACACCGAATTCACTCCCGCAATGGCGGCGAGCAAAGCGCTGCTGAAGGTCTCGCCGCCCGCCTGCGCATCAAGTAACTTGCCATCGCTCAATGCCATGTAGGCCTGCGTCGGCAGGCCCAGGGATTTCGCGATTTGCACATACGCGACGTTCAAATGTTGCGCTTCGATCGCAGCCATGGGTGAACTCGCTGCCTTCATGTGAAAGGTCGCGGGCGCACCGCCGAACAATACCGGCGTCCCGGGCCGCGCGATCTGCGCCATCGTCAAACCGGTCAAAACATCCACGCAATGAAAGACCAGTGCGCCAACCAAAGTGACGGGCGCAATGAGACCCATCAAAGTGACCGGCACGATTTCCATCGGGATGCCAGCGTCAGCACAGTCGAGCATGTTTTGGCAGGAGTCATCGCCGTAACGAAAATTGCCGGTTGCAGTGATCGTAAAAATCGACATCGGTTTCTTGATTAATTCGGCGCGGTCTTTTCGAAACATCTGCATCATCGCGACCATACGCGGCACGCCGTGCTCACTAAATGCGCCCGAGACGACCGGCTTCTTCGATGTCGTGAGCGTCATGTACAAACGCCAGGCGTCAGACACCTGCGGCTCGATATCCTTGTTGGTCGAAAACGCGGTTGCGAGGTAGGCGATGTGCTCAAGCCCGTCGCAGAGCCGTGCATATTCGATAAAGTCAGCCGAATTACTCAGACGGGTTACTCCCGTGCGGTGGTCGAGTATTTTCAGGCCACTGGAACCGGGCACGTAATGCACGTTATTGCCGCCGATCTCCGCGTGCGGCTCGCCATCACGATTGAACAGCGTGAACATCTTCGGCGTGCTCGCCACCGCTGCGTCGACGACATCGGGCGTAAACAGGATACGCTTGCCGCTCGCGTCGAGCTTCAAGCCACTGTCAAGGAGTCGCTGGCGCATTTTCTCGCCGCGAATTTCCATTCCAGTCTCCGCCATGATGCGTTTGGCTTCAGTCAGAATTTGCCGTATGAGTTCGTCTGAAAGGACTCTGAGTTGTGGTCGCATGTTTATTATCCGCTTCAGTTCTTGTTTGAGCCGAGTTCGAGTTTTCGTCTTGCCACATAATCGACCAGCGCTTCGTCGATTGCCGGATCAAGATCAGGTTGTGTGTATTCCTGCAGGAGCTGTTTCCAGATGGCGTTGGCACGCGTAGCAGAGTCGATGCTTCCGGCTTCTTGCCATGCTTCGAAATTCTGGCGGTTCGAGATGATCGGCGAATAGAACGCTGTCTCGTAGCGAGCCAGGGTATGGCTGGTGCCGAAGTGATGGCCGCCCGGCCCGACTTCCGCAATCGCATCAAGCGCGAGTTCGTCGTCGTTGAATACGATGGGACGTAAATACTCAGCCATCATTTGCAGCATCTCAGCATCGATGATCAGCTTTTCGAAAGACGCCGTAAGGCCACCTTCGAGCCAGCCAGCCGCATGGTTAACCAGATTGGCACCGCCCATGATCGCGCCCCACAGGGACATTTGACTCTCATAGGCCGACTGCGCGTCGACGCAGTTGGAGACGGTGGTGTTGCTGGATCGATAGGGCAACCCGAGCCGTCTGGCGACCTGTCCGCTCGCTTGCGCTGATTTCGTGTACTCGGGCGTGCCCAGTGCTGGCGAACCGCTGCGCATATCCACATTGGACGCGAAACAACCGTACATCACCGGCGCTCCGGGCCGAACCATTTGTGAGTACGTTACGACGGCCAGAACTTCAGCCGTCTGTTGCACTAAAGTGCCCGCGAGTGTTGCCGGACTCATGGAACCTGCCAGCGTAAACGGGGTAATGCAGCACACCTGACCCGCTGCTGCGAGCTCCTGAACGGCTTCAGTCATTGGAATGTCGAGTTGCATCGGTGAGTTGGTATTGATGATGGCGAGCAACGCCGGGTCGCTCATCAGTCTGGCTCGATCTGTCTGCAGCGCGATGCAGGCCATCTCAATGGAATCGATCGTGCGCTGTCGTCCCAGTGCGTAGGACTGGCAATTCTTGTCCGTCAGCCTGTGCTGCGCGAGATACAAGTCGAGGTGTCGTGTCTCGGCCGGCAAGTCCATCGCCTCGAACGCACCGCCACCCTCCTGATGAACAATGTTCAGGCTCTGTATCAAGCGCAGGTAGTCGCACATTTCAGCGTAGCTACCCGGCCGCCGTCCTTTGTCGAGATCGTTGCAAAAGGCGGGCCCGCCAACCGACGCAAAGATGACGTGATTGCCGCCAACGTGCAGATTGTGTTCGGGGTTTCTTGCTTGTAGCCCAAATTCCTCTGGTGCCAGTGCCAGCTTCTCTCTGACCAGGTTGCGATCGAAGCGAACCATCAGCGTGTCTTCATTGACATCGGCACCGTCGCGAGCGAGTTGCTTACGGCTGCCTGGCTCCAGAAAGCGCATACCCTGTTTTTCGAGAACGCTGAAGGCGCCGTCAATGATGCTCTCGACCTGCTCATCGCTAATGACTTTCGTCGGACCGTAGGGATTGACAACATCGCGCCACGGCAACTGTTCGATGGTGTTGGCTACTCGTCTTTCTCGATGGCTACGTCGTGTCATGGCGTTACTGCAAGTCCAAAAGAAACTGTCGGCGCCATTGCTCTGCTTTTTCGACCTCGTTAAAGCAATAGATATGGTGTCCGTGAATATTGAGATCCGAATCCGCCAGATAGGGTGCCAGGTCGACCAGCAAATCATCCGGACGATAGTCTTTCGTCTTTAACAGCCGTGCCGCTATCTTGCCGTGATTTTTCAGATAGCGCAGGGAATTGCCGACGCCGATCCTGAGTGATGTCGTCATCAGTGTACTCCGGTTCGAGACGCTGGGAAGCCCCAACCACACCGGCAGCGAGATGCCCTCTTCTCGTATCTTGCGTACCCAGTTGCCGATGATTTCGGCATCAAAACACATCTGTGTGACAAGATAATTCGAGAACTCCTGTTTTTTCCGGAGCTCTTCGATGAGTACCTCATTGCTGACCGACGGGTGGCCTTCAGGATGTCCGGCAACGCCGATGTCCTCGAAGCGGTGCTCGAAGTCGGCGATATCACGCAGCAAATCCAGCGCCGTTGTGTACCTCCCTGCCGGCTTCGCGGCATCACCGCCGGGCACGAATAAACTCATGATCGGCATATCATCGAGGCGCGCCATGATTTCACGAAGATGCGTCGCGTCTTTGACCATTTTTGCAGCGATATGCGGTACGACTTTGAAGCCGCGAGTCGCAAGCCGTTCCGACATGGCCAGCGTAACGTCGACGCCCTTGCTCGGCGAACAAGTGACCGCGACGTAGGAACCGGGCTCAAGCACATCCAGTTTGGCCTCAATCGACTCGGTCGGAAATATCTCCATGTAGGCGTCGTGGACTGATTTGGCAAGCGCAAGCCGTTGCGTTTCGGAGAGAATGTTTTTCATTGTCGAGGACGAGCTCCGCGTCGCCCGCGACGCGTCCCTGGCTTGTCGGATACCGATGCCCCACCGTTGGGAATCGACATGGATGAAACGAAATGTTCCTGGAATCTGGCTTCAATCGCCGTCTCGATTTTTTCGACCTTGCGAACCTCGGCCTCGACCAATGCTCGGGACTGCTTATCGAGCAGCGTGATTCTCGCGCCCGTCCCGGCGGCATTTCCGGCCGATGATACCTGCCGCAGATCGCATTCAGGGATGAGGCCGAGCACCATCGCGTACTTGACGTCAATGTGGGCTCCAAAGGCACCCGCCAGGCGTATGCGGTCCACTTTTTCCACACCGAAGTGTTCCATTAGCAACATCGCACCAGCATGCAGCGCCGCCTTCGCCAGTTGTATGGCTCGGACATCGTTTTGCGTAACGCGAATGTCCTGTTTACCCTGGTGCAACAGGAACGCAAACGTTCGACCGTCCGCAACAACACGCGGAGAGGCGATGCTCTCATGGGTTTTGATTTTGCCGTCGTGACTCAACACGCCGGCTGACACCATCTCGGCAACAACTTCAATAATGCCGGAACCGCAAATGCCGGTGACGCCGGTTTTCTGCGTCGCCGCTTCGAACTCCGGGTCATCCGACCACAAGTCGCAGCCAATCACCTGGAACTTCGGTTCCAGAGTTTCCCGGTCGATACGCACGCGTTCGATAGCGCCCGGCGCTGCCCGCTGCCCCGAAGAAATTTGCGCTCCCTCAAATGCCGGGCCCGTTGGACTCGACGCCGCGAGAATGCGATTTTTGTTGCCCAATAAAAGTTCAGCGTTGGTACCAACGTCGACAATCAAGGACACGTCATCGCGCTCGAAAGGCGCTTCCGCGAGCAACACACCCGCCGCATCGGCGCCCACATGTCCCGCGATGCATGGCAATGCATAAACGTGTCCGCCGGGGTTGATGCTGATTCCTATCATCGCAGCCAGCACATCGACACTGCTGTCAGTCGCTAACGCGAAAGGCGCGGTGCCCAGTTCAACGGGATTCAGACCGAGTACCAGATGCTGCATGATCGGATTGCCGACGACCGTCATTTCAACGATGTCCGTCGTCGCCACGCCTGCCTCTTCCGCGACTTCTACAACGAGCTCGTTAATCGCTTTGCGCACCGACGAAATCAGATCGGCTTCACCGCCCGCGTTCATCATGATGTAGGAAACACGACTCATCAGATCTTCGCCGAAACGAATTTGCGGATTCATCAAGCCGGCGCTCGCCAGAACTTCGCCGCTGGTCAGATCGCAAAGGTGCGCCGCGATCGTCGTCGAACCAACATCCACTGCCATTCCCAGCAATCGTGTTTTGAGTTCAGGCCAAATGGCGATAATTCGCTCACCATTCCTGATAGCGACGGTAACTTGTCGCTTTCCTTTCTTGAGCGCCGCTTGCAGTGATTGTGAAGCGCTGAGTTCGCACGACAAATTCGACAACTGCCATTGTTCCTGCAATGCCTGCTGCAACCGTTCCTGGTCGCCCATCGCCGCATGCATATCAGGCTCCGCGACGTCCACGAAGTAGGCGTGCACAACCGGATCGATGTTGATGTCATGCGCTTCGTGCGGTTTGCGAACCACCTGGTGGTGCACCTGCGAGCTGGCCGGAACGTCGATAACCACATCGCTCCGCAACAGTGCCTGGCAACTGAGCCGGCGTCCTGCCGCGATGCCGCGACGAGTTTCAAATCGCTGTTCCGCTTCTCCGGCCGCCGTGACGCTGGCAGCCGTCGAAGTAATTCCGTGTTTAGCGAACTCGCCCTCGGCGACCTCTATCTGACATCGACCGCAGATCGCGCGACCACCGCAGACCGAATCGATATCGACACCCAGACTGCGCGCCGCACTCAACACGGGCGTCGAGAGCGGAAATCGACCGCGCTTGCCGGAAGGCATGAACACGACCAGGGCATCATCTTGAGTGCTGTTGCTCATCAGATCCTGCTAGCTGCGCCCGCGACTACGGCCGCCGCGCTTACCGCGCCGTTCGCGAGTTTCGGCATTAGGATCGCGATTGAGAGAGATCCATTTCGAACATTCTGCATCGTGGCCCATCACGACATCGGCGCCACGCACCGATTGCATGATTTCGGCGTGCAGCGGATTGGTGATCGCCGACGTCATGCCGCTCGCAATCGCCATGCTGATAAAAGCCGTGTTCAGGCCGTTACGATTGGGCAGGCCAAAACTTAAGTTGGACGCACCACAGGTCGTGTTGACCTTCAGTTCATTGCGCAGACGTTGCACCAGCGCCATTACCTGTCGGCCAGCCGAATTGATGGCGCCAATGGGCATCACGAGCGGATCGACGATGACATCGCTGGCGGGGATGCCGTAGTCCTGTGCCCGCTCCAGGATTTTTTTGGCAACCGCAAAACGAACGTTAATGTCCTCCGAGATGCCGCTGTCGTCATTCGAGATGGCAATGACAGCGCAGCCGTATTTCTTAACCAGCGGCAATACCGCTTCGAGGCGTTCTTCCTCACCCGTCACGGAATTGAGCAGGGCTTTGCCCTCGTACACTGCCAGGCCCGCCTCGAGCGCGGCGAGGATGGATGAATCGATACACAGCGGCACATCGGTGATGGATTGAACGAGCTTGATGCACTTCGCAAGTATCGCGGGCTCGTCGGCCAGCGGGATGCCCGCATTGACGTCGAGGATATGTGCGCCGGCAGCAACCTGGGCAAGTGCATCGGCCTCGACCCGGCTGTAATCACCGTTTTTCATTTCTTCCGCCAGCAATTTTCGGCCGGTAGGATTGATTCGTTCACCGATGACTCTGAACGGTTGCTCGAAACCGATGACAACGTCTTTCGTTCTGGAACTGATCACCGTATTCGTCATGTTGCAGTTCCTTTGGCTTGCGCCCGTTTATCCGCCTCGTCTATCAGGCCACCGGCTTTGACAACAGCCTCGAGAAACGTGTCGTCGAACTGAGCCTCCAGCTCCGCCACACGTGTATTCACTGCCGCTTCAAGATCGCCGCTGACTTCTTCGGCCTGCCGCCGCCAGTCCTCCAGATACGCATCACTCGATCCGCGACCGGCACGCATGGCCGCGCGATCGATCGCCTTCGCGAAACGCGGCGCCAGCTCTTTTTTAAAACTACTGGTGCGGCCTGCGCGGCAAAGTACCTGCGCGGGGATGTCCCGCCAGTAGATGCAAATCAATTTCGCCATAGCACGACCTGCTCCCGCATGTTCTCTGTCACCGGATCGAGTCCGGTGTGTTTGTGAATGTACTCGAGGCCGAGGAACTCAGCATGCGCTTTCGCATCCGCCACAAGTTCAGGCGACGGCGATTGCGACAAGTACACCAGACGTCGATAGTTGCCAAAGTAGGCCGGCATCAGTTCCGGATGCTTATCGAGCCCGAGCCCGACCTTCACGAGCCGATCGAAATGGCGCGCCAGAAAATCTGTTAGATAGAAGGTGCCCGGTTCCTCGTCCGCCAGTTCCGCGAACGCCTTCGCGCCCGTATAGAATTCATAACAATGCGCGCCGGGCAGTCGCTCAACACCGTACTCGGCCAGCATTTTGTCCAGCATTCCGCCGCTACCACAATCGGCGTACGCGACAAATATCGATTCAAACTCGGACCGGTACTTTTCGATCTCGGCCTTCACGGCAGCCGGGATTTTTTCCGGCCGGTTGTGCAAGTCGGCCGGGAGACATTGAACTCGAATGTGCTCCCAGCCGTTCTGCCTGTTGATCTGAACGATCTCTTTGGCGAGAGCGCCGCAAGCAATCAGCAACACGGTTTTCTTCATCAGCCTGGCGGCGTGCGCTGCAGCGAGTCAGGAAGCGCGTTGCTTTCGGATAAGCATCTTGGCGACTTCCACCGCCGTGGCGGCATCACGACAATAGGCGTCCGCGCCCACTGCCTTGCCGAACTCCTCGTTCAAGGGCGCACCACCGACCATCACGATGTAGTCGTCGCGAATACCCTGCTCGATGAGCGCATCAACGACGACCTTCATGTACGGCATGGTGGTCGTCAGCAAAGCGGACATGCCCAGTATGTTCGGGCGATGTTCTTTGAGCGCCGCAAGGTAGGTGTCGACATCCGTGTTGATTCCCAGGTCGACGACTTCAAATCCCGCGCCTTCCATCATCATGCCGACCAGGTTTTTGCCGATGTCATGGATGTCGCCCTTAACCGTTCCGATCACGAGCTTACCGACCGGTTCAGCGCCAGTCGCAGTGAGTATGGGCTTGAGAAGAGCCATGCCCGCTTTCATGGCATTGGCGGCCAGCAAAACCTCGGGGACGAAAAGTATGCCGTCCCGAAAATCGATACCGACGATGGTCATGCCGGCAACCAGCGCTTCATCCAGCACTTTTTTGGCTTCCCAGCCGCGATCCAGAAGTATCTGCGTACCTTCGGCGATTTCTTCGGCCAGACCGTCGTAGAGGTCGTCGAACATCTGCTCGACCAGCTCTTCGTCCGAGAGCTCGGACAGTATGATTTCTTCGTTGTTATCGTGTTCCTGCGACATAGATTTTTGCTACCAGGTTAGTAAAGGTGATTACCAGCGGCCGTTTCCGGCCTGCATATCCTCCGGCTGCAGCCGGATGGGAAAGTGATCGCGTATGCGTTTGTCTGCATCGGGGTGGATGTACGCAGGATAGTAATCGGCGAGCATTTCGCCAACCCGATCGTGCGCCTGCTCATACAAATTCTTGCAACCAGCATCGGCCCAGGCTCCGGGCGTCAGTCGATCGGCAATTTCCGGGTACAGGAACTCACTGTTCATGAGCTCCAAAGTCTGCGCGCTGCCCAGGTAATGGCCAACCCCCGCCACAGTGTCCCTGATGATGTTGTAAGACAGTGTTTCGTCATTGACCTCTACGCCGCGAAGGATGCGCTGCACATTACCGAGCATGTCATTGTCGATCAGCATTCCTTCGAAGGATTGGCCAATCAGACTACCGACAACTCCAGGGTACGCGGCGACGAGGTTGGCACCGGAAAGGGCCGCAGTCACCACGGTCAGCGCCTTTTCGTAGCCCGCTTGCACGTCCATCGTTTTGGAGTCCGTCATGCCAGCACCGACGCTGGTCGTAAAGCCAAAATGATTGCAGAGCTGCGCGGTCGCCGCCGTAATTAATGCTTCCTCGCCGCTGCCACCGGAAAACGCTCCGGTTCGCAAGTCAGAAATAAATGGCCACATGCCAAAGTTTATTGGTGTACCGGGCCGCACCAGATTCACAACACACAAACAGGCAAGAGTCTCGGCGAAGCATTGCGCCAGGGTTCCGGCGAGTGCTGCCGGCGAGGTCGCGCCGGCCTGCGGCGCCACCGCGATATCGGCAACGAGTCCCAGTTCGGCCACTTTGACCAGCACTTCGGCGTTCTCCTGCCCAAAGCGCAGCGGTGAGACGATGGGACATCCACCGAACGTGCAGAATGGCCGCTTGAGAAAGGCGCCTTCTTCTCCGAGGTAGGTATCGAACAGGGAGATGATCGGGTCAATGTGATCGACTACGGCAATGCCGAGAGCGAATGATTTGTTGGTGCCGGCGAGTTCAGCATAGGCGACGTTCATGTCGTGAACGAAGACATCGTGGCTGTACTCGGCAGCGATGAACGGCTGACCGAAATTGTGTATGTGTTCGAGCTGGTCGGCGAGCCGCGCCGCGTCGTAAAGATCCGTTAGTTTTGTCGGCCGGAATTTTTGCGACTCGTAATCGAGGATGGTGACCGCCTCACCGGAGGTGCAAAACAAAACCTTTTTGGCGCCGACCGTGTGGTCATTGGCGGGATCCGGCGCATACAGCGGGTACTCTTTCGGCGAAATCGCTATCAGATCCTCAACCAACGCCCGCGGGAAACACAATCGACCGTCGCTATTGAGTGTGCAGCCTTTGGGCAACGCGTAGTTCAATACTTCGGGGATCGGCTCGCCGATACCGATGTTTTCGAGGATATCGAGAGCGGTCGCATAGATGCGCTGGATGTCGTCGTCACTGAGTGGCCGGTATTGCCCACCACTCTGTCCCGGGCGAACCGCAATCGACGGCGCAGCCATCGCTTTGAAAGCCCGCCGTGCGGCACTGCCGCCTCGTCGTGAGCGACTGGCTTTTCGCTGCATTTTGGCCATGGGGTCATTAACTATTGAAATAATAGGGAATTTTAGCGGATTGGGTCCCCTCCTAGCCAGCCCTTATTCCACAATGTGGAATAAATCACCACGTCGTGGAATACGCCATTCGCTCGGCAAGGAAAGTGGTGGGCCCTCGGGGGCTCGAACCCCGGACCAAGAGATTAAGAGTCTCCTGCTCTACCAACTGAGCTAAAGGCCCACTTTTTAATGGGGTGGACGATGGGGCTCGAACCCACGACGACCGGAATCACAATCCGGGGCTCTACCAACTGAGCTACGCCCACCACGGTATTTCCTGTTTCCCTACTCTACGCCTGATGGCGCGCCCGGCAGGACTCGAACCTGCAACCACCGGATTAGAAATCCGGTGCTCTATCCGATTGAGCTACGGGCGCAGTCAAAACGGCCGTCTTGCCAGACTGGAAAACCGGCTGGTCGGGGCAGGGTGATTCGAACACCCGACCCTCTGCTCCCAAAGCAGATGCGCTACCAGGCTGCGCCATGCCCCGATGCCAGTCTTTCCGCCGCGCAGCACTGACCACAAGCCAGACTTTACGCGGGCTGCGATCATACGGCTGCGTGGAATGGCAATCAAGCGTTTGGCTCAGGTATATTGCCCCATACTCCACTACCTTAAGTCCCGGATAATTGATGAAAAAGACACTGCTGTTGCTCGTTCTTGCCCTGTCCTGCACCTTCGCCTGCGCTGCAGACAAGGTACCTGCCCACCCTCATATCTCGGTCGAAACCACCGAGGGCACGTTCAAACTGGAACTGGATGGCAATGCAGCACCTTTGACAGTCGCGCATTTTCTCAAACTCGTCGATTCCGGATTTTATGACGGCACCGTGTTTCACCGCATCATTCCGGGCTTTATGGCTCAGGGCGGAGGCTATACACCGGGCTACAAACTCAAGGATTCCGGCGCGACCATCCCGAATGAATCCGGCAACGGGCTCAGCAATCTGAGAGGCACCATCGCGATGGCGCGTACCGGTGACCCACACTCGGCGGATGCCCAGTTTTTCATCAATGTCGCCAATAACGTTGGCCAGGATGCTAACTCGCCCAATCTGGATCCCGAGAAAAGTACGGTCCGGGGGCGCTGGGGCTATGCCGTGTTTGGCTCTGTCATTGAAGGTATGGACGTCGTCGACGCGATAGTGAATGCGGCGTCCGCGCCTAACGGTCCAGGCGGAGCGCCGGCACCGGTCGTACCGATCGTGATCAAGAAAATGTCGCGCGTTTCCTACGACTAGAATGACCACACTTTTCATTTCGGACCTGCACCTCGAGGCCGGTCAGCCTGAAATCGGCGAGCAATTTCTTCGCTTCCTTGGCCGCGATGCGCGCGAGGCGGAGGCGCTCTACCTACTCGGCGATCTTTTCGATGCCTGGCTCGGCGACGATGATCCGAATCCCTACTACGGCACGATGAAGTCGGCGCTACGGAAACTGTCTGACACAGGTGTACCGGTGTACTTCATGCACGGCAATCGTGACTTTCTTGTCGGCGAAGTATTCGCTGCCGAAACCGGAATCACTATTCTCGACGACCCAACGATCGTCGACCTGTATGGCACTGGCGTTCTTCTTTGCCATGGCGACTCGCTGTGTACCGACGATGTTGAGTATCAAAAAATTCGCGCGATGACGCGCAGCCCGGATTGGCAAACCATGATTCTGGCCAAATCTCTGCAGGAGCGCATCGCATTCGCTCTGCAAGCGCGCGAGGCAAGCAAGGCCCGCGGCGAGTTGATAAGTGACGAGATCATGGACGTGAATCAGGATGCGGTTCGAGCGGCCTTTCGTGATCACGAGGTCGATACGATGTTGCACGGACATACGCACAGGCCCGCAGTCCACGAGGTCGATCTGGGCGATCGCCAGGCAACACGAATTGTCCTCGGCGACTGGTATCAGCAAGGCAGCGTAGTCCGCTGGGATGCGGATGGCCCCAGCCTCGAATCCATGCCCCGGAGTTAAGGCAGCAGGAGTTAAGGTGGTCCGGAATGGAAACGGAAGTCGGGATCGGGTTCTGCGATTAGCCGCGCTTCCAGTGCCTTGAGTTCCTGAAGACGATGGTCGATTTCCGCTGCGGTCGCGCCGCTCTCTGCGCTCGCAAGGGCGATGTAATGTTCGAAGTGCCGTGCCTCTGACGCCAGCAAACCCGCATAAAATCGTCCCAGTCGCTCCGGTAGCCGCGGCGCTATCTTTGCGAAACGCTCGCAGGAACGCGCCTCTATCAGTGCACCAATAAGTAACAAGTCCAATAGCTTATGCGGTTCTTCCTGTCTCGCGGCATCGCGCAGTCCACCGGCGTAGCGAGACGCCGTCAGCCGTTCGAAAGGGATATCCATGTCGTCCATAATCGAACGCACTTGCTCAAAGTGCCGCAACTCTTCGCGTGCCAGGCGCGACATGCGTTGAGCGAGTTTGCTGCGATCGGGATATCGGTACAAAAATCCGAGTGCCGTCGATGCGGCTTTTAGCTCGCAGTTCGCATGGTCGAGCAGCATCTCCGGTAATCGCACGCAAGCCGCGTCCAGCCATTCCTCCGGTGTCGCCGTATCCAGAAAAGCGGCGATATTTTCGGGAACCTGAACGGCTACAGCCACTCTTCTATCTCCGCCGCCGTTTGCACGCGATCTTCCGGTTTCTTGGCCAACATCATGTTGATGAGCGACTGAAACCTGGACAGCCTCGGCGGCAACAGTGGCACGGGTGCGCGCGCGTGCTTGTAAATGATGCCCATTGCCGTACCGCCCTTGTACGGTTTGTCACCGGTCAGCATTTCGAAAAAGATCACGCCCAGGCTGTATATATCGCTGCGCTCATCCACATCCCCGCCGTGCCCCTGTTCCGGGCTCATATAATACGGTGTACCAAATATCTCGCCTTTGTCCGTGATGGCCACTTCCAGTCTGACTCGTTTTGCCAGACCAAAATCGATCAGCGCAACGGAGCCATCTTTTCGCAGCATAATATTTCCCGGCTTTAAATCGCGATGCAGCACATGCTTCTGATGCACCGCCGATAAGGCACTGGCGATTTGCCGGAGAAACCTGACCGCGTCCCGCTCTCGCATGCCGTTTTCAATTTTGAGGCGCAGGTCACCGCCATCCAGATATTCCATCGCTATGTGCGCATGGGTATCGCTAACGCCAAGGTCATAAATCCTCACGATATTCGGATGATCCATGTCAGCGATGGTTTCGTATTCCTGCAGGAACCGGTCGAACGCACCAACGCCCTCGCCGTGCTCCGGCGTCTGGCGCAGGACTTTCAGCACAACCTTCAGGTGAGTTGATTCGCGCTCGGCAAGATAGACACCCGAGTGTTCTGTGGAGCCGAGCCTGCGCATGAATCGATAGCCCTTGATCAACGGGTGGATACCCGTGCGCATGTCGCCGACAAACAGGGAAGACGTCGACGCAATGCGCTGATTGGACAGCAAGACATCGCTGATGCCCACGATAAGGGAATCGTGACTCAGGTGTTCGCGCATGAAGTGGGCGTCGGGATGCAGATCCGCAGCCGCTTTCTCGTCGTCAGCAGTTCCGAAGTAAATAACCGGCGGGAAATTTTTTCGCTGCACAAACCGGGCCAGGACGTCAACGCCGTCGCGGTCATCGCCGTGCATGCTGCCCAACAGAATGACGTCGTTTCCCGCGCCACCAAATTCATCAGGCAAGTGCCCCGCTGCTGTTGGATCGTAAGCAGCGATGATGGCATCGGGCCAATGCGTGGTTACGTGGTGCATGAGCAGGCTGCGAAACTCCGCCTGCTCGTCAATAATCATGAACTTGATACTCATGCGGAGTCGCCCATCAGGCGGCGTCTAGAAGGCGACGACGTTGGACTCTTTATCGCGTCTGGTTTCGCGAATTTGTTTGGCGGCATCGTTTCGACGCTCTTCGAGATCATGTAAATAGCCAGCTGTGACATCTCCAGTCACATATTCGCCCGAGAAGCAGGAGGTATCAAATTCTGTGATGTCCGAATTGTCGTGCCGCACGGATCGAATCAGACCATGCAAGTCCTGATAAATCAGACGATCAGCACCGATAATTTCCTGGATCTCTTCGATGCTATGGCCGTTCGCGATCAGTTCGCTGGCAGCGGGCATATCGATGCCGTACACGTTCGGATAACGAACAGGCGGCGCGGCCGACGCGAAATAGACTTTCTTCGCACCCGCTTCGCGCGCCAGTTTGATAATTTGTTGCGAGGTCGTGCCGCGAACGATCGAATCATCCACCAGGAGTACATTCTTGTTGCGAAATTCGAGGTCTATGGCATTCAGTTTGCGACGCACGGATTTCTTGCGCTCTTCCTGACCTGGCATGATGAATGTACGACCGATGTAGCGGTTCTTGATAAAGCCTTCCCGGTATTTGACACCCAGGTGATAGGCAACCTGCAATGCCGATGTGCAACTGGTATCGGGAATTGGAATAACAACATCAATGTCATGGTCGGGAAATTCGCGAACAATCTTACCGGCGAGTTCCTCACCCATGCGTAGCCGCGTCTTATAAACCGACAAATTGTCCAGGATCGAATCCGGACGCGCGAAATAGACGTACTCAAAAATGCACGGCGTGTGTTTGGCCCTGCCGGCGTATTCGTGACAGTGAAAATCGCCACCGTTCTCGATGATAATGCACTCGCCCGGATTAACGTCACGCACGCGTGAGAATTGCAATATATCGAGGGCCACGCTCTCCGATGCCACCATATAATTCTTGCGGCCCAGGCATTCCTGTTCACCCAGCACCAGGGGGCGAATACCGTTCGGATCGCGAAAAGCGACAATTCCGAAACCGACGATCAATGCAACGACAGCGTAACCGCCCTTGCATCGTTTATGCAGTGCGTCGATGGCGTCGAAAACATTTCTTGTGGTCAAGTTGCCTTTGACCCGAACCTGCAACTCGTGAGCCAGTACATTCAGCAATACCTCGGAATCCGAGTTCGTGCTCAGGTGGCGACGGTCTTCGCCGATGAGGAGTGCCGCAAGCTCATCGTAATTGGTCAGGTTGCCGTTGTGTGCGAGGCAAATGCCGTAAGGTGAGTTGACGTAAAATGGCTGTGCTTCAGACGACTTGGATCCACCCGCCGTCGGATAGCGTACATGCCCGATACCGACATGACCCAAAAGGCTCATCATGTGGCGGCTATGAAACACATCGCGCACCAGCCCGTTACCCTTGCGTTGCTTAAGCCCGTACTCGTCGCTCCAGGTCACAATGCCCGCCGCGTCTTGTCCCCGGTGCTGCATGACTGTCAGGGCATCATACAGAGCCTGATTGACGGGATCAGTACTGACTATTCCGACCACACCGCACATAAGGTCTCTCTTAAAGTTTCACCGGCAGGTCTACGGGCAATTTGTCCGCGACCCCGTCCGGTATGATTAATTCGTACC
>JALHUQ010000309.1 GCA_022866645.1 Woeseiaceae bacterium
TAACATCGTCGCTGACTTTGGCCGACAGTCCGAAGCGCGCACGAAAACGCATACGGTCGATTTCCGCAGCGCCATCCAGATCGATCGTTTCGTAGCGCAGTCGTACGTCGCCCTTGAAGGCAATGCGATCGGTCCAGCTGTCAGTTTCAGCGCTCGCCTGAGTTGAGATTAATAGCAGTGTTACAGATAAAAGAACTGCGCTTTTAATTGTCTTCATTGATAAATTTCCCTTGTATCCTTCGCCAGTCGGCGTTGTTTACAGTCATGTTACGAAAATGTTATCGGCACATTAAACGCGCGATGTTACATTTATATGACAGCGACATTACAGCTTCATGGCAGAACGATAAGGGTAGTGACGCTAACGAAACCATTGCAGCCTTATGACTACTCGACAGAGGCTATGGCTGCCACTCGATCGGCCGGGAAAATGCATCGAAATTGACTGCCTGCGCCGGGCACGCTGGAAATCTCCAGCTCAGCGTCGTGGCGCATCAAAGCATGCTTCACGATTGCAAGGCCGAGGCCCACCCCCCCCATATCGCGGGAACGTCCGCGATCGACGCGAAAAAAACGCTCCGTAAGTCGGGGAATATACTGCGCCTCGATGCCGTCACCGGTATCGGCGACCGTCAGGTTCGCACCGTCATTGGCTCCCGCTTCCCAGGCCAGGGTAATTTTCCCTTGCGGCGGCGTGTGGCGCAGCGCATTTGACAACAGATTAACGACTATGGACTCGATCTCGGCCGGATTACCCAGCAATTGCAGTGTAGGCTCGGCGTCGATAACGACAGATGCCGAATCTGCCTGGCCTTCAAACGCGCTTCTTACGTGGTGCAGCAACTGCACGATGTTAATGGCGCGGTCCCGACTTGCAGACCCGGAATTTTCCAGGCGCGATAATTCCATAAGCTCGCCCAGAATCTGATTCATGCGTTTCGACTGGCTGCGCATCTGCGCTACCGGACCGACCCAGCGCTGTGGCAGTTCCGCGTCCTCGCCGAGCGCGTCGAGATAACCGCTGATTACCGTTAACGGTGACCGCAATTCGTGCGACGCATTGGCAACAAAGTCTCGCCGCATTTTGCCCATTCGCACGCGCAGAGTGACGTCCCGAATTAGCAACAGTTTCTGATCTGCACCGTACGGTACGATACGAAAATTCAACCAGCCTTCGTCGTCCACGGGCGACTGAATTTCAATCGAATGATCAAAGTTTTTGTCGCGGACCAGAACCGCTAACTGAGGGTCTCTCAGAATATTGTCGATTCGCTGACCCCTGTCTTTCCTGCGTTTTAAACCGGCAAGTTGCATGGCAGCACGGTTGCAGCTGATTATTTCATTATTCGAGTCGAGGATGGCGGCGCCATCCGGCATGGCATCGGTCGATTTCCGGACTTCCTTGAGCAGCGCCCGATAGCGTAATTTGCGCCGCGCCGCACGCTCACGTTCAAATCGAAATCGAGAATAAATCTGCTCCCAAATCCCCTCGCCCAAACGAAAATCGTCAAAATTGTCGGTCCGAAGCGCGCGGTCAAAGCTGACGAGCTGGCGAACCTGCCAGGCAAGCACCAACAAGGCGGTAGCCAGAAGGCCCCATACGAGCGCTCCATAAAACCAGCCAATCAGCGCGCCTGCCGCAAGAAAAAGCACGACATTGACGATGAATTTTCTAGCCGACAACGACATTTTCAGTTACGTGTCTGACGCCGAGAAACGATAGCCGGTGCCGTGCACCGTCTGGATATGGCGGTCCGATCCGGACTCGGACAACGCCATGCGCAATCGTCGTACATGAACATCGACAGTCCTTTCTTCAACATACACATTTGCGCCCCATACACGATCAAGCAGTTGCGGCCTGCTGTAAACCCGATCCGGATTCTTCATAAAAAACTCGAGCAGGCGATACTCGGTCGGTCCTAACTTGACCGCGGAGCCCGCGGCTCTGACCCGGTGACCACGCACATCGAGCTCGAGGGAGCCCATAGACAGCAGATCCGCATCCTTGCCTTTGCTACGGCGCAGCACCGCGTTGATTCGTGCGACCAGCTCGCGCGGCGAAAACGGTTTGGTCACATAATCGTCCGCGCCGCCGTCCAGTCCCGAGATTTTGTCCTGTTCCTCAGTTCGAGCGGTGAGCATGATGACTGAAAGATCCTGGTAATCTTTGTCGCGCTTCAGCATGCGCGTCAGTTCCAGGCCACTCATATCGGGGAGCATCCAGTCTATTAGCGCTACTTCAGGCCTTTCGTCAGCCAAAAGGACTCGAGCCAGGCGACAGTTTTCCGCTTCCAGAACGTCAAACCCGGCGCGCGTTAGATGAAAAGCGATCATTTCGCGGATAGCTCGTTCATCTTCGACTATTAACACTTTTGTTGCGGTCATGGTCGTCCAGCGATCTGGGTAATGCTGCAGCTGCACACTTCAACAGCGCAATGTTACAGAACTGTTACGATTCTTGTCGCACCGGTTTTTCTGCGACTTTATGACGCAGATAGGCGGGTTGAATATCGTGAGGCTCGACAGCCGTGGAAAGCGCAGACAATTTCAGCAAATACTCGGCCCGCGGATAAAGCACATCCGACTGCCCTGCCAGCCAGGCGTCATTGGCAGCAAACAACTTGGGGTATCGTTGCCAACCCTGCCCGGCAGCGAGCGTTGACTTCCCGGCGCGACGCGATAGCTCGTCGATAACCCCCTGATCTTGCAGGCGTTCGTCACAAATTGCGCGCGGCAAGTCATCCGCGCCACGCTCATACAGACCGAGATAGACCTCCTGCAAGTGCGCATCCTGGGCAACAGCGACTAAATTGACGTCTGACTTGTCCATCAACTCTGCCGCTACCGCAGCCAGCGATGAAACAGGAATGATCTTCAGACCGGCACCGTAGGCCAGTCCCTGAGATACGGAGGCAGCGATGCGCATACCGATAAATGAGCCGGGCCCGTTCCCCAGTACGATAGCATCCAGATCCGTAAGCGTAACTCCCGCCTCCTCCAAAACTGCCCGGATCATCGGCATCAACAGCCGCGTGTGCTCTCGAGCCTGCTCTTCGTGGCGCTCGAATAGCGTGTCGCCGATTCTGAGCGCAACGGTGCACGCGAGTGACGACGTGTCCAATGCCAGACGTTTCACGCAACCTTACCTTTACGTTCGTGCTGCGCAAGAAAGCTGGATACTTCGTTGAGCGCAGAGGTCGATGGCATGGGCTCGAGACACTGCAGGAACATCTTGCCGTA
>JALHUQ010000310.1 GCA_022866645.1 Woeseiaceae bacterium
ATTGCTTACAAGAGCATTAAGTGACCGTCTGCTTCGGGTTACGAGCCGTCATCTTACCGCAGATTTTTCGACCGGCTGCTATGCGATGTGAAGCGGCCCCTCAGTTGGCCTCCTGGCGACCGTCTCAGAACGGCCAATAGCGGCCATCGAAAAACCTCGCTACGAGGGTGGCGTAATCTGATTCGCTAGTCCAATTTACTCTATCTCTTGCGATCTCGGAACCATTGCCGCCAAACCGTCATCCAGCAATTTTTCGATGTACCCGCATATCATCCAGCCAGCCCGATGCCCAGTATGGTGACCATCCGGATTCTCGCAATTCAGCTGTGGAACAAGCCATTTACCGCCGTCAGGAAACGGGTTTACCGGCCCCTCAGTTTTCCGGCTGCGTCTCTAGTACATGGCCAGGTCAGAAATGATTTGGCTGGATATTTGTTGAATAGCGCTGCTAATGCTAGTGTCTGCGAAATCGCTCTTATCATCCAGCCATACATCCAGACTGGCATAAGGACTGGCATACTCATAGTCCTTCACTACGAGCGCCTTCCCTTTCCTAGGTGGCTTGTCAGATTTTTTCTTGACCGTTACGCTGACCTGCAGAATGGCGCGAACCTGATTATCGTGAGTCGAGGCGAGTATCAGGTTCTGCACCTCCACCCTGACTGTGGTTTGCGGCTCAGTGGAAGTCAGGTCCCAGTACCTTGCCGCCCGATCATTAACATTGGTCGTCAGCTCTGCCAGTTTATCGTGGGACTCGTTCAAGCGGAGCATCCTGTCACGCAGTTGGGTCGCCTGCTCGGCGGACAAGTTACCACCGGTACTGACGACCGCTCCCGCTGTTCCTCCCGCGATAGCCCCTACGGCAGCGCCAAAAGGGACACAAAGAATCGCGAGTGGACCACAAGTCAGACCAGCAAGTCCGCCACTCACCGCACCGCCTCCGGCGCCTTTTTTCAAATCTTTGCCGACAGCGTCGTTTTTCAATTCGGTTTGGCCGTCAGCGGTCGGACTCACAGCGACAACGATGGACACCGTTTCACCCTTTGGGATTTGAGCCAGTTTTGGCACGCTCGCACAACCGGACAGGATGATAATGGTCAGAATCACAATCGCTATTCTTTTCATGACGAGTTCTCCGGGGTCAGTCAGCGCCTGTCATTATTCTTGCTAGGTACCGTGCGAATACTAGCACGGAGGCAGCATACGATTATTCAGCAACGTAAATTCTCGCGACTCGCAACGTCCACTTTGGGTTGCGGTTTCAACCGATCGACGCAACACATTGGCTAAATCGTTCGGCCGGTGTTTCGAAGTCTAACGTTTCTCGCGGTCGTTCGTTCAGTTGTCTTGCAACGGCATTCAGTTTGTTCTGATGGATGTTCGACAGATCCATACCTTTGGGGAAGTACTGTCGCAGTAGTCCATTGACCTGCTCGTTGGAACCGCGCTGCCAGGGGCTTTGCGGGTCACAGAAGTAAACTTCAACATCCGTCGCCAGCGAGAAGCGCTTGTGATCGGCCAACTCTTTGCCTCGATCCCAGGTCAGTGACTTATAGAGTTCCCGTGGCAACTTGTGCGCTTGTTTAATAAGTGCGTTGACGACGGTCTCAGTATCTTTGCCGTCGGTGCGAACCAGCATGCAATAGCGTGTGTGGCGTTCCACCAGTGTCGCGATCTGACTGTTGTTACTGCCGCACAAAAGATCGCCTTCCCAGTGACCGGGCACAGCGCGATCCTCGACTTCAGCGGGTCGCTCGCGGATCGATACGGCATCCGTGATTTGCCCATGATCCGGCGTCTTCTGAGTGTGGTGTCGGGAACGACGCATCGTACGGCGGCGGCGCAGATGCGCTACCAGCTCCTTCTTCAGAGCCCCGCGCGCCTGGATAAACAGTGTCTTGTAGATCGTTTCGTGGGACACCCGGCAGTCCTCGTCGTGTGGGTACAGGCGCTTCAGCCGACCGGCAATCTGCCACGGCGACCAACGCTGCCGCAACAGCTCGGCCACCGTCATTGCCAGCGGCCGATTCAGTGCCAGTTTACAGCGCTTCGGCCGGCACGATCGATCCCAGGCTGCCTGCTCAGCGGCGTGGGCGCGGTAGCTGTCGAGACCGCCGTTCCGGTTGAGTTCCCGGCTGATCGTTGAGGGTGCGCGACCGAGTCGCAATGCGATGGAACGTAACGATCGGCCGGCGGCAAGACCCCGGGAAATCTCTTCGCGTTCGGCCAAGGTCAGCGACCGACTCGAGCGTCTTCGTGCCGGCGGACGAATGCCACCGGTGCGAGACAGAATCCCCTGTATCGATGAATGACTGCGACCAAAATGACGAGCAATAGAGCCAAGTGTTTCGCCTTTCTGCCAGCGATCCCACATCAACGCCTTGTCGGCTTCCGTATAGTAAATCCGCTTTGGATACTTCATCTGCAACATCCTCCTCTCTATACTCAGAGATTAGGTGTTGCGTTCACCGGTTGAAACCGCAACCCAAAGGAGCCGTTCGCGGTTTCATCTTTGCACATCACTGTCTCACCGAATGAATGGACGCGATCTCCCGATCAGCCACTGTGCCCCGGTTCGTCTTCGGGTTGAATGGCAGCTCGGTTGGTCCTGGTATACGGGTATATAGGAAGGAGGCGCCAAATGAGCAATCATAATTACTTCACTAGCCGTCGGGTAATTATGAAAAGTTTGCTGCTGACCTGTTTGCTGCCCTTTCCTTTATTTGTCGTGGTTGGCTGTAATCCATCTCGAGACGCCGGCGCAAATTCGGTTTCATATATCGCTCCGGCGGGCAAACTCCCGGGCGGTGTGCGCCCACAGGCTTACCGACTGAATTTGCTGTTGGATCCACGTCGCGATGATTTTTCCGGTCGTGTCGAGATCGATGTTCAGCTCGAGAGCCCCACCAAGCGGATCTGGCTGCATGGTGAAGACCTGCGGGTTGCCAAGGTCCGCGCGATTCTGCCAGCGGGGCAGGAGGTAGCGGCTGACTATGAAGAATTTGAAGACTCAGGTGTGGCTTCGCTTAGTTTCGCCGATGAAGTGCCGGCCGGATTTGTCACGCTGAGCCTGCAATACAGTGCCGCCTTCAACCGCAACCTTGCAGGGCTGTTCAAAGTTGAAGAGCAGGGCGACGCCTACGTGCTGGCGAAAACTGAATCTATTCAGGCGCGTAAGTATCTTCCGGGTTTCGACGAGCCTGGGCTGAAAGCCACCTTTGACATCGTCCTGACAATTCCTGCCGGCTATGTCGCCATCAGCAATGCACCCGAAATCTCACGCAAGCCGGAAGGTGAAGGTCTGGAGTCGGTCACCTTTGCCACCACGCGCCCAATGCCCACGTATTTGCTGTCCTTGTCCGTCGGTCCCTTCGATATCGTTGAGCGCGCCGCGATACCGCCGAGCGAATTTCGCTCAAGGCCGGTCCAGTTACGCGGTATTGCCCGTAAAGGGCGCGGCGCCGATATGAACTATATTCTCGATATCACGCCGCGCATGGTGGAGATTTTCGAGCGACAGCTGCAGCGCCCGTATCCGTATCAAAAGCTCGATATTGTCGCAGCGCCGCAGTGGCCTAGCGGCGCCACCGAACTCTCAGCGGCAATCACGTATCGGGAACAGACTATTCTTTTGGGTGACGAACCAGCGCCGGGTGCGCGCTTGTCGTTGTTGCAGGTGCATGCACATGAACTTTCACACATGTGGTTCGGCAACCTAGTAACACCGCCATGGTGGGACGACCTGTGGCTAAAAGAAGGCATTGCAAGCTGGAGTGAGCCGGTGATTTTGCGGGTTTTTGAGCCGGATGGCGGACACGACCTGGATGCCTTGGTTTCGTCCATAGGCGCAATGCTTCAGGATTCTCTGGCCAGCACACGCGCCATTCGTGAACCCATTGCCGAAAACAGTAATATTCGTAACGCCTACGACTCCATTACCTATTCAAAAAGCCTGGGCGTAATCCACATGGTTGACCAGTATTTCGGCGCTGAGAAATTTCGTAGTGCAATGGGTCGGTACGTTGAAGCCTTCGCCGATGGCGTGGCAGATTCGTCGGACTTTTACGCAGTGATCGGCGAGGAAACCAATACTCCGGAGTTGACAGAAACCTTCCGCAGCTTCGTTGAACAAAAAGGTGTACCGCTATTGGATCTTGAACTGCAATGCGGTGGCGAATCATCCCCTATGCTTCAGATTCATCAGCGCCGCTACAAACCACTTGGGTCGTCGATTGTTGATTCCGGGCAGAAATGGACCGTTCCCGTTTGCCTGCGCAGCGACAGAGTCGCACAGCAGTGCCTTATGCTGACCGAGTCCGATCAGGCCGTTAGACTGCAGGGCGAAAGCTGCCCGCAGTGGTTACTGCCCAATGCAGGCGGCAGCGGTTA
The DNA here is from genome assembly GCA_022866645.1 of Woeseiaceae bacterium. Classification (GTDB taxonomy): domain Bacteria; phylum Pseudomonadota; class Gammaproteobacteria; order Steroidobacterales; family Woeseiaceae; genus UBA1847. Next base: position 4,390 of record JALHUQ010000310.1, read on the forward strand.
CTACCGTTGGAACATGGCCGAGGCTCAGTGGCAGGGACTGCTGCAGAATTTTACCGAGTTCAAACCGGCGGAAGCGCTATCAATCATCGACAGCGCTTTTGCTGCTTACGAGGCAGGCACCTTATCCGAGTCTGTACTATTGCAGGTCGTGCAGCAGTCGGCAAAATCGGACAAACGCCAGGTTCTCATGGCGCCACTTGCGTTCCTGCAAAAATATCACCGCAATTACCTTGGTAGCGCAGACCAACCTGCATTTCTCCAGTTCGCACAGGCTCTTTATCAACCGGTGCTGGACCGAACCGCCGATAGCTCGAGTCGCGATCAGCAGTTATTGCACCGCGAACTGATGAATTTCATGGCGCTGACAGCCAAGGACCCGGACGCGCGGCGACAAATGCTGGCAAAGGCCTACGCTTTCACAGGCTTCGGCGTGATGCGAGACGCGCGGGCACTGGATTCCGATTTGTATTCGACCGCGCTTACAGTGGCGCTTCAGGACTCCGGAGGCGCGTTTTTGCCGCATCTGTTGAAAGTTCGCAGCGAACTGGATGATCCGCTGTTTGAGCGTGCCAGCGCCGATGCAATAGGCAGCAATTTGAATCCCGATCAGTTGGACCAGATTCATGATCTGGTGCTAAGCGATGAAATTGGCGCGCGCGAAGCGGTCGGCCTGATGCACGCTGCACTGCTTGAGCCGGAATTGCGCGAACAGCACTGGCAATGGTTTGTCCGAAACTTTGTCGCTGTAGTCGCGAAGATTCCGGAACAATCGCGTCGCAACACGCCCGCGCTCGCTAGCGCTTTCTGCGACGCTGACAAAATTGAGGAATTGAGGCAGTTGTTTCGCGAGCACGGCGGATTAACGCCCGGGTATCTGCGCAGTCTCTCGCAGACAGAGGAGCAGATTCAGCTATGTGTAGCTCTACGGGAACGGGGACGGGCGTTTGCCAGCATCCTGACAGCACAGTAGAGCAACGAGAGACTTTCGCAGTGTCCGCTTGTGGCCGTTCTGAGACGGTCGCTAGGAAGCTAACTGAGGGGCTGCTTCACATCGCATAGCAGTCGGTCGAAAAATCTGAGGCAATATGACGGCTGCTGACCCATAGGCGACATTCAAAGGCTTGACGTTGAACGTCTGCTATCGGAATCAAAGGTCCACCATCAGCTTGGGAAGCTGATGTTCTACCGTTGAACTACACCCGCTTGTCAGGGAGTTACGCCTCATTTGGGCCTGGCTGAGCATAAAAGTGAGAGTACGGGGATTCTAAGCGATTCCGGGGCCCGGAGAGAAGAGATTCAGCGTTAGCCCCCCTTTACGTGCAATACCTGATCTGGAACTCGAATATGCATATCTGGATCGGAATGATCAGCGTACCTGCCTAAACGGACAAGCTAACGAATTATAGATTCTCTTCAATAAATCGTAGGGTTGCTTTCAATGCCTGGGTGCGGGTTTCTCCGAACGAGAGGTAATGATCGTCACCATCAAGCTGAATAAATTCAACTTCCTTTCCAGCACGCTCCAAAGCCCTGTACATACGCTCAGATTGAGAAATAGGAACGATCTCGTCTGATTTTGAGTGAATGAGAAGGACCGGCGCCAAGTAATTATCCGCCGCAAATTCAGGCGATCTGGCACGCGCGTCTTCCGGAGAATAATCGTCTCTTCCGATTTGCATTTCCCAATAGGCAAGCGCTTCACTGGCACGCCCCCGCTCAGCGCGAACCCAGTTGCGAAAACGCTCGAGATCCCCAATCCCGTTAATTGAGACCACACATTTGAACAATTTCGGACTGAATGCCCCGCCAGCCAATGCCGCATAACCTCCATAGCTGCCACCGACGATACAAACCCGATCGGGATCAATAATTCCCTTTTCCTCAAAGAAACGGACTGCATCGCTGAGGTCATCCTGCATTTTTCGACCCCACTCCCCGTAACCGGCCGTTTGGTGGCTACTTCCCAATCCACTCGACCCCCGGAACTGCGGCATGATCACCAGATAACCCTTTGACGCGAGGGCCTGGGCTCTATAGTTGAAGCCAACTTCATCGTATGACGCGGGGCCACCATGCGGCATGATCACCGCTGGAAGATTCTTTAAGTCAGAAATATTTTCTTTTGGAATAGTAATTATGGTTGGAATTCGCAAACCGTCGCGAGCCAAAAATGTCACTGTCCCGACTGGGTTCACATCCGCCGATCCAATGTTCGGTCGTCGAGCGCCGATGTATTCGGGTTCGGATCCTTCAGAAAACAGGTAGTACTCCCCAGATGACTGTGGCCCTTCCATCAAAATAAGAATATGTTTCCAATCCGGTGAATGATCAACAATTTTGACTGAGTGGCCTGGGAAAAGAGCCTGAATATCTTTTACCCTCTGATCAACGGATTCATCAAAGAACTTGTAAGTTGGCATTAATCCGGAATACTGGAGACCTTGCACCACTCTTTGCATGTCCACAACAACGCTAGCAATGTCGGCATCATCACGATCGTACAACGGGTCGCTTATGTCACCGCTACTCAGGCTCAAGGTAAAATAGGCTGTGCGGCCGGTTTCGTCGCTGGTGTCCAATACGACCAAGTGCTTTCTGTCGGGTGTCAAACCTACGAAGCCTCGATCCCTCAATAGACCTTCATTCTGGTAGATTTCCTCCCAGCCATCTTCTTGAAGAGCATAAACGCTATGTAGATTGTGACTCTCATCAAACTCCTCCATAACGATTGGCTCGCCTGAGTCGTCAACGAAATAATCAATCGTCGCGCTGCTGCCGGATTTGATTCTCCTCGGTTTTCCAGGCCCAGGCGGAACTCTCAGCAACGAGTAGACTGGCGCGGCATATTCACCCATTACCAGCTGAGGTTCTCCGTAAAAAGCAGGCATGAACAGATACTTGCCGTCAGGGGAATTTCCGACTACTTGCCCTAATCCAGTCTGTCCAGGGTAGACAACCCCATCTCCTGGCACCAAAAGTTGTTTTATTTTCCCTGAGTCAATATCCAGCGAAAACAGTGTGCTTACATCGAATCTGCCCTTGAATCCTCTAACACGCCTATGTTCCGCGGCCCGCAGCAAGACCCGCTCGTTGTTGATGAAAAAGACGTCGCGGGGCTTAATGAGGCTGACATCTATCGCGGTCACAACGGCTGCCTTCTGAAGAGAAACAACCACGATGACGTCCCGGTTACTTGTCACGTTTCTGTAAGCAACCAACTCCCCATTCGGCGATATTGCCATGTTCTGAATTTCAGGTAACGCGCCATAATCTTCTATTGTTGGCTCGGCTTGGGCGGCCGAAAGAAATGACGCTGCCAGTAAAAACATCAATACACGCATGAGAGATTACTCATAATTAAGTGCAGAATCCGTATGGCTCATCAATATATCCAGTTTGTCGAGAAGTGACCATCAGTCAATCAAATTGAAACCGCCAACAAATAGTTAGTGATGTGCGGGAATTTTGCGGAGTACGGCCCTGCATCGCCGTGCGCCATAGGGGGACTCTTACGTCAGCCACGCATGTCGCGGCTAAAATAAGAGCGTAATACTGAGGATACTCAGAATCTCTGATGGAATTAGTTGGTTACTTTGGGGTGAAATAACTCGTTGAAATCGGTGGTCACAGGACCACGAAAATCAAGCGGTTACAGATGTGCCCACCTCAGCGACTCCGATTGGGAAGCTGAGGTTCTATGATTGAACTACACCCGCCAGATGCCTGGTTTGCGGAGATTCTACAGTCTCACGGTGGGGCGAGTCACAGTCGGGTAGTAGAGGAATAATGGCGCCGAGATGCAGAACGGCATGTGGATGTGACTTGGCCTGAAAATCCTGCCCCGGACCCTGAGCGGAACGATCGCACAGCGGTCTTGGATTCAAAAATAAACATGCAGCAGCGGCCGAAATATTCAACGTTTTCGGGTATCTTTAGTTAGATGGAATCGAGCCCGCAACCGAGTCAAGACTTTTCAGCGCAGTCGA
>JALHUQ010000311.1 GCA_022866645.1 Woeseiaceae bacterium
CGAGTTCCAGACCGTCGTAGCGCGCCGGATACCGCTGCATTTCCTCCAGATCGATGACCCACTGGCGCTTTACCAGGAACTGCACCAATTCCGATTCGCTACTAATCGGCGACATCGTTGGAATCTCGCAACGCCAGGATCCGATCGGCACGTAGGCGTTCCCCTCCTCCTCCTGCACCCACACTATGCCACCCGGACTATTGACGATTTGTCCAACCGCGCGAACCGCCGTCGACGCAACGTTTTCAAGCCCCGACTCAGACAACGTTGAGATGAACCTCAACCACTCCTTTCGATAGTCGTACTTGTATTTGAAAAATACCTTCGTCAGATAGACGCGTACCCGTGCCCGAACGGTAGCCGAGACCAGGAATACTCCCAGCGCAGAGAAGGCCGCAGCACCGAATACGATAGTCGCGACGTTACGCCAACGGCCGTTATCGCCATCGACATACTCTCCCGCCATCAGCCAAAGCAGGATACCGACGCCGATAGTCAATAGAGAGAATGTGTAATAAACGGCCTGTCGGGGACTATCTGCAACCGGGTCGAATTCGCCTCTCGCACCGAACATCGCCAACGGCAGAACAGCAAGTGCATGCACGAATCCTCGCGCCGCCCACGGGTCAGCTTCTATCTCCTGCATCGAGATGGCGCGCAGGAAAAGAATAATGTCATAGGCACTAATAACGACTAGCGCAACACAAACATAGCGGAGGCTTGACGTACTATCGGAAGGTAGATTTCTGTAAATTTGCTCAGCGAGGCTGATCAGCGCGACCCCCATCACGACGCCGCCGCAAGCAACCAGCAGCACGGCGAGCGAATCGAAACGGCTGTCTGAATAGTACGCAAGACCTGCCAAAGCAACAGACAGCAACGGCAAGACATAGCGCCAGGTGTATTTTTCAGCCAGCCGCCGACTGTCCAATGCCCTCAATACCGAAAAAAGAGCGACAACCCAGAAGAGTTTTGTCGTCCATTCGGCGATAACGATGACAGTACTAAATGCAATGAATTCAAGGGCCTGTAGCGTCAGGACCCCTCCCAACAAGGACGACGATGCCGCCGCTACTGCAAGATAGCCGGAAAAAGGACTGCCCGCGCGCCGAGCCAGGAACAGGACTGACAGTGCTGCAAATGCCAGCAACTGTGACGCATAACTTAGCGCCGCCAAATCATTCGTCTCCATAACGCAGTTCCAAGCGAACGGAAGATCCTCCGCTACCCACGCGGCCAGTACAACGACTACAGCCTTGGTACAGTTCTTGGCTGATAGACAAACCAGACGTTGATCTGGTTGGAATTTGCACGTTCTCCGATACCCGGGTCACGATCACTAATTGTGTAGCGATAATCGGTCTCGATAACCAGGGACTTCGATAGATACCAGAGAAAGCTGGACTGCAGTTGAATGTAGTCCCGGTCGTCGATCGATGTCGAATTGCCGGTACCCCTCGACTGGTATGCTCGAATACCCAGTCCGGCCGATATCTTTTCACTGAGGCGGCGGCGGAAGTTGACGTTAATCGCATCGCGTACCGATAGTCCGCCAGCGCCACTGGCGACGACCATGCGTCGATACTGCGCAAACATTCGGATCGTTTTGAGATCGCGGACCAGAGTGACATCGCCGACGGCCTCTGGCTCAGATTGACCATTCGTTTGCTGCGTATTTTCCACGCCGATCATAGCTCTCAATCGCGTCTTTTCAGACAGTGTGCGATCAAACCCGACCTTCAATCCATATCCGTCGGCGTCAGTCGGCGAAGCTGCAGTGCTATACTTGCGGCCTGTCAGTGTGAGTAATCCGGCGTTCACATTTGAGAAGTCCCTGCGGTAGTTCAGGTTGAGTCGCGCATCCGTGTAGTCGCTTAGAAGTCCCGAAAAAGTTTCGTCGTAACGAACATCGAAATAGTCAAGATCCGCACTGATCGATGAGACGTCCGACCATCGATAGCCCCAATTGGGTGCTATTCGCCATTTACTGCGCTCACCGGAAAGCAAGACCCGACCGGTGTCGTCATCGGTAATTTCATCCGGATTATCGATCTCAGGATCCGAAATCGCGCGTTCCGCCGTTCTCACATCCTCCTGTGCGTATGTAGCGAGAAATCCGAAATTCCCGCTCCGTGTATCGCGACTGAATCTCGATTGTAAATAATAATTTTCCGAATCATAGGTCGGTTCGTCGGGATATCTTCTTAGCACCGCGCTTGGCTGCAACGTGAATGATGTCTTTTCCGACGAATAAGTCATCAACGCCCGAAGGTCCGCCAGATAGCCCTGTAACTTTACCTCCTGGTCGGTTCGGAATTGCAGCCTTGCATTATCGTCGTACTCCCCACCGACCCTGACGATGGGTTCAAATCGCCAATCCTGTGCGTAGACAGAAGTCGGCAATGCGGCGGCAAATAGCACGGCGACGCAAAGCAAAACAATCGCCGGAGGGCGCTTCAATGAACCCGGCAAATCCGATCGTGTATTCATTCGAAAATATTTCATTCGCCGCTCCTAGTCTTCGTCAAGATCAAGGCGAAAGCCTATGTTCCAATTACTGAACTCGCCCGATTCGTAGTCGGCGGAGATCGATAAGCCTCGAACCATCTCATACCCAATTCCGACACCAAAAAGAGTATCAGCGTCCAGGACACCGGTGCTGAGATCGACATCCCCTACTCCAGAGTAACGAGCACTTGCCCGTAATTCGATCTTGTCGCGGAGAATCGAGCGAATGCCTATTCGGGCGCCAATATCCTTCTCACCGGCATCGAAGTCCTCTCCGGCAAAACTACCGAAATCAAAATCTGTACTGTCGAACGAGACGGCACCATAGATATCGGTTTTGGTTGTCAGAGGCAGTCTGAGGCCAAGACCACCGCTGACGGTCGTGTAATCGAATTGGTCGGACGCGGGAAACGATCCCTGCGAATTAGTCACCACCGCGCTGACATCAATATCAGTCGAGCCGAAATCGACGAATGCGTACAGATTGTGCCAGGTGCCCCAGGAACCGCGGAACTTAATCCCGTTGCCATCCTTCGCCGAGATGTCAACGGTCTGGCCGACAATACTGTCAGTAGATGACCCTGACCTCCCAATATCCTGCCCTGCGTAACTTATTTCCGCCCAGGAATAACGAACGTCCTGTGCCATCGCTATCGAAGATCCGGCTAGCAGCAGCAACGCTGCGATGCATTTTGCAGGCGAATTAATCATGTCCCGGTCCTCGTTGTTTTTGTTTATAGCCGCCAAAAGAAACTCTCACTCGACCGGCATAGTAAGCGCTTAGGCTGGCGACGAACATGAGCATGGACAACCATAGCAGGCCAGTCGCGCCACCACCGCCCCCGCCGCCGCCAGCAGCAGGCGTCACCTTGACCGATCGGGTTATCGGTGTCGCTTTATTGCCGGCCCGGTCGGTTACGTTATAGGTGACCGTATAGCTGCCGACAACGGCTGTATTAACCGATCCAGTAACCACGATCGAGGTGCTGATATTGCCGTCGATGTTGTCTGCCGCCGTGGCACCCGCATCGGTATAGACACTGCCCGATGGCACGTCTACCGAGGCTGCGCCGCGCAGCGTCAGTACCGGCACCACAGCATCGCCCATGCCTAAGTTTCCAAATCCATCATTCAGGAAGACGCCAAGACCCGCGACAACAGCGCCACCCATCGCCAAATCGACGCCGCCCGGATCACCGACATCGGTCATTCCGAGTTCGGTCAAAACACCAACCGTGGAATCTGTGTCCACGATTTGCTCGCGGTGGAGAACGAAATTGCTCCCGCTCCGAGTCCAGATCTGGTGCACACCGCTGGAATTGATGAAAACCAGATCCGTCAAACCGTCTCCATTGACATCACCGGCATGGATGTCGCTGGTCGGCGATGTTCCCAGCAGAATCGGAGCGCCGCCAAAACCACCACTACCATTGTTGATGAGCACCGGATTTGCCGCGACATCGGTAGCACTGGAAGAAATTCTGCCGAACGCCAGGTCCGGCCTTGCGTTTCCGCCAAACTCACCAACAACGACGGACGATGCGTCGCCTATTGCCAGGACACTGCCGGCAGTAAAACCGGTACCGTTGTTGTTGATCCAGACTCGACTGGCACTGAAGACGTTCGCAAATACGATATCGTCCAGGGCATCGTTATTAAACTTGCCAACAGCGACCGCATTGCTCGCCGAGTTACCGAGCGTTGCGTGGAGTACGAATCCGCCCGATCCGTTGCCCCGGTACACAGGATTCCCCTGCAAGGTGGCAAAAACAATATC
>JALHUQ010000312.1 GCA_022866645.1 Woeseiaceae bacterium
CGGAGACGATTGAGGTTACAGCGACTGCAACGCCATCCATTGCAGTATTGCCATTCGCCAATATGAGTGCGGATGAAAGCAGCACTTATTTCTCCGACGGCCTTGCGGACACATTGCTGCACATGCTCGCGCAAATTCGTGAAATTCGTGTTGCCGCGCGCACCTCGTCATTCCAGTTTCGTGACCAGAATACGGACATCAAGGAAATTGCCGCGACACTCAATGTCGGCACGATATTGGAAGGCAGTGTGCAGCGCGCCGGCAACAAAATCAGAGTTACCGCACAGCTCATCGAAGCCGATACCGGCTTTCATTTATGGTCCGGCAATTACGATCGCAACATGGACGACATATTTGCGATCCAGGACGAGATCGCCACCGAAGTCGTCGCAGCACTCAAGGTATCACTGCTGGGAGAATCTGCCGAGAAGCTGGCGCAACGTGACACCGAGAACGTCGACGCCTATACCGAGTTTTTGCTCGGCGTCAATGATCTGTCCCAATACAGTTTCGAATCACTGCCGAGAGCAGAACGACACTTTCGTGAGGCCGTACGTCTCGATCCGAAATATGCACTGGCATGGGCCCGTCTCGGCGACACCTTTTTGCAGAGCGAAGATACCGGCGCCGGCAATTTTGACGCCATGATTGAGGGTGCGCGCGATGCCGCGACTCACGCGCTTGAGATCAACCCGGACCTGGCGGCGGCCCTGGCCATTCTTGGCGCCGCTGAAGCGCGATCTGGCAATGATGAGATCGCAGAGCAATTGCTGCTTCGGGCTATCACGCTTGAGCCGAACGATATTACCGCCAAGCGCTACTACGCGTCGGCGCTTAGCAACCAACTTCGACCCGAAGAGGCAATAGTGCAGACGGAGGAAATCCTGGCTCTGGACCCGCTATCCACCGAGGCACACAACCAGCTCTCGTCCGATCTCGGCCTGCTCGATCGTTTCGACCAGGCCAGCAAAATAATCAAGCGAATGGTTGAGATCAGTCCGAACTCGCCCGTCGGCTACTATCGCGAGGCGGAACTCGAATATACGCGCGGCAATTGGGCGAAAGCCGTTGTCAGCACGATGAAAGCGCAGGAGGTCGACCCGGACGACCCGGAGCTCGCCATGCTGATTGGTGACTACTTCGTATCGATGGAGATGTTAGGCGACGCGAAACGCTGGTACGACCGGGCTGCGGAGATAGACCCCCGGCACCCGGTTTCCCGCGCCACGCCACTGGTCCTGCTTATGGTTGAAGACGCTGACACCAAAGCGGCCGCGACTCTGGCGCGACAATTACTCGATGAGGGTCTGGCCAATCGCCAGAACTCGCGAGTTCTGGCGCTTTGGGCAATCTGGCGCGACGCCGACAAACATGACTCGAATGAAGAGGCGCTCGATTACCTTCAGGATCATTTTCCATTGTTTTACGAGGACAATCCAAGGTGGCATTTCAAGGATCGCCACTATTGGTACGTTTTTGGCTCGATGATGTCAGAGTCCAGCGGCAAAGCCCGTGGGCAAAACCTGCTAGACGAGGCATTACGCCGTGCGAACGCTGCTGATGCCGTTTACGGCACAGGATTGACGGGCGTCGGTTTGGAGGCCGTTTTGGGTAACAAGAAAAAGGCCATTGAGAGACTCCGGGCTCACGCCAGCCGCTCACGTTCCCCCGATCTCTGGCCCATTTGGCTCGAACGTAACCCCGGCTTTGCCTCGATTCGTGATGAGCCGGAGTTCGTCCAGTACCTTGCCGCACTTCGAGAAAACGCCGCCGAGCAGCGCGCGCTGTTGCCGGGTCTCCTCGCCGCACAATAAGAAAACGAAACAAAAAAACGGGGCCCCGCGAACGAGGCCCCGCCGTTACAGCCTTCTACTGCGCTCTAGTAGTTAGCCGTGAACATGATCCAGAACTTGCAAGTGTGTATCGATGCTCATAGAACCCGACGCGGAGGTTTGACCAGTGATGCGCCGTACCTGACCTACGTACGCGTACATCCTTGCCACTGGCCTGTCTGGTAGTTCAAACGCAGCCGCGCAGTGAGCGCGTTCGCGTCCTTCAAAGAATTATCCGCATCCACCATCTCGTAGCGGGCTCTTACATTGACTCCTGCCTTGCCTGAGCTAATAGCAGACCCCAGGCTCGCGCTCTCGTCGGCGAATACCGCCGACGAGAGCAGCAGCGACGCTGCCGACAGGAGAACGATGCTGTTGTGTTTTATGATCAAAGTCCTTTAGTAAATGTCGTGCAAAGTGTTGTAGATATTGAACTTGCCGGTCGGGGTTACTATTTGCGGTCCCTTGATGACCGTCTTCAGTTTGCGCGTCTTGTCATCGACAACAACGATGGCAGATTCCTGCTCCTTGCCATTCCAGACCGAAAACCAAACCTCATCGCCAGCCTTGTTGTATTCCGGCTGTACGACGCGTTTCGGCCCTTCGCCAAGATCAGCCCATGCCGCGATCGGCAATATCTCGAAGCCAGCTTCCAGATTGTTGATGTCGTAGACAGCGATGGACTGGCTGAACGATTCGTCCGGATTCAAGGGGGCATCCACCCAGAGATTGGTCGAGTTCGGATGCGACTTCACGAATAGCGAACCGCCACCCATGCCATCGATCGTGCGAACGTTTTTCCAGGCGCTCTCAGGATGACCCACAGGATCAGTACCAAGGAAGGAAAGATTCGCGTTGCCCAAAGCACTGGTAACCCATACCGGTCCGAACTTGGGATCGATGATATTGGCACCACGTCCCGGGTGCGGTGTCTTTGTGACATCCACCAAGGCGACCAGCTTGCGTTCTTTGGAATCGACAACGGCGACTTTGTCTGACTGATTCGCGGCTGTCAGGAAATAACGCTTCGTGCTATCCCAACCGCCATCATGCAGGAACTTTGCAGCACCAATATCGGTGACGGAAAGGCTATCAATATTGCTGTAGTCGACAAGCAGGATGTGGCCGGTCTCTTTAACGTTCACTATGAATTCCGGGTGCTCGTGTGATGCGACGATCGCCGCGACGCGCGGCTCCGGATGGTATTCCTGAGTGTCAACGGTCATGCCACGCGTCGATACGATCTTGAGCGGCTCCAGCGTATCGCCGTTCATCAGGACGTACTGCGGTGGCCAGTAGGCTCCGGCAATGGCGTACTTGTCTTCGTAACCCTTGTACTTCGACGTTTCGACCGAGCGTGCTTCCAGACCAATCTTGATCTCGGCAACAATCTGCGGAGGATCCATCCACATGTCGATCATGTCGATTTTGGCGTCACGGCCGATAGTGAAAACGTAACGACCCGATGCGGACGGACGCGAAATGTGCACCGCGTAGCCTGTTGGCAGAATCGTAACGATTTCTTTCGTGTCACCGTCAATCAAAGCCATCTTGCCCGCATCGCGCAGGGTGACCGCGAAGAAGTTTTCGATATTGCGCTTGTGCTGTGGCGCCGTCGGCCGATCTTTCGGAGCGACCACGAGCTTCCAGCTGGCCTGCATTTCGGGCATGCCCCATTCTGGCGGTGCTGGCGGTTCCTGCTGCAGGAAGCGCGCCATGATGTCGATCTGTTCCGGTGTGAGATCACCGGACGTGCCCCAGTTCGGCATACCTGCCGGCGAACCGTAGGTAATCAATGCCTTCAGGTAATCAGTGCCTTTCGCCGAGGTTATGTCGGGCGTCAATGGTTTACCGGTCGCGCCTTTACGCAGTACGCCATGGCAACCTGCGCAGCGCTGGAAATACAGTTTCGTTGCGGTGGCGAATTCTGCCTCGCTCAAGACCGGGCCTTCAGCAGACATGATCTGACGGGTGTCTGCGCCTGATATTGCGGACGGAGCTCCCTGATACTTCATCTCGCCCTCTGTCGCACCCAGATGGCGCTCACCCGCGGCGCGATCGGTCTGACCGAGCTCAACGCGCAGTGCAGAAACCTCCGCAACACTAACGGCTGAGCCGTCATTGCCCCATGCGCCGAATATATAGCTGAGAGCTGCCGCGAGATCTTCGTCTGGCAAGTGCCCCATGCTCGGCATAACACCGTTGTACTCGACACCGTTAACCGTAAGTGGTCCTGTCCGACCAAATAAGGCAACTGCCATGACAGCCTTGCGATCGCCCTTCAGGAAGTCGGATCCGGCCAACGGCGGAAATGCGCCCGGCAATCCCTTACCCGACGGTTGATGGCACGCCGCGCAATTCGCGAGAAAGACAGCCTCGCCTTTGGCGAAAAGTTCGTCTTTGCCTGCGGCAGATACTTCCGCGGTATGTACGGCTGTGTCGTTCATTGCTGCCGTTTCTGTCGCAGCTTCTTTCGAGCAAGCGCCTGTGGTCAGTCCCAATACGGTAACCAGCAAAGCGATACTCAGTTTCTTCAAAGTCATGACATGTACTCCCCTGTCATCAGTGTTTAATAAGGTCATTACCAGATCATGTTCAGACTCAGCGACGCGCTGCGTCCGGCCTGGGCGAGGAATGGCAGTAGTGGATCGTCGGGCGTCAGCCCGCGTACATCGGACCAGTTCCAATAGCTACTATCGGTGAGGTTATGCAGCCCTGCCCTGACGATGGCGTGGTTGCCAATACGCTGCGTCATGAACAAATCGAAAATCGCGTGGCCCGCCGGTTTGAATACGGCGCCACCGCTTTCGTCGCGGCGATCATAGGCATCAGTGAATGTACCCTTCAGGCGCAGTTGGCTATTTTCGTTGGGTGAAAACCAACTTAAGCCCAATACGCCCTGTGCCGGACCAACAGAATTCAATGCTTGCCCGGTGTCTTTGTTGTCGCCACGTGCGTAGTAAGCCGAGCCGTCAAAGCCAAACGCTTCGCCTTTGCCGAAGCGAGAACTCCAACCGCCTTCGATGCCCTCGATTTCGGTCTTGCCGATATTCTGCGACTGGAACATCGTTAATCCTGTAACAGGATCGACGCCAAGATTGATCTTGGATTCGATGAAGTCGTCGTAGCTGGTGCGAAATGCCGACAGTCGCGCGGACGATTGCAAGCCTTGCCAACGAATACCGACATCAAAACCATCCGAAGACTCGGACTTCAATTCCGGATTCGGGATGGCCCGATAACCGAAGAACGGCATCTCAAGGCTGATATTCGCATCCGAGTACGGTGGCGCCCGAAAGCCGTGCGAGTACTGAGCATAAAGGTCAGTGCCGGGCGTGATCGCGTATATAAGACCGAGCTTCGGCGACAAGTCCGATTCGCTCAGGCTGACCAACTCGTAGGACGGATAGTCTTCCAAATACATCGCGTCAACGTCCGGGGACAGATCGAATCGATCTGCACGAACGGCGGCGATAAGTTTCCAGTCACCGAAGCTGATAGTGTCCTCGATGAACGCCGCCATTTCTTTCGTGCGGCTGATCGGAAAATCTCGCAGCGGAAATACTTCGCCCAGTAAGACCTTGGTCTGGTCACCGGTCGCAAGATCGGTCGACAGCCCGTCACGGTACTCTTCAGTAACGCGATCGCGATACTCCAATCCAAACCCAACTCGCTGCCCAAAAGTCTCGCCGCTGAAGTTTTTCCAGATATTGACTTCAACACCGCTGATATCCTGATCATAGGAAAAGTAGCGATCGATCGAGACCGGTGTTCTCGCTGTGGCCCGTTCGTCGAGTGTGAGCTGTTGCACGCTCGCGACCTCGTAAAAGGCGCGGATCACACCGGAATCAATCCAGCCCTCCGGTGAACCGAATTCGTAGGCGAAGTTAACGACGTCCATCGTATTGCTGTCATCGCCCTCCAATGCCGTGGTCGTTCGGAAGCGTCCGGCGCCCAGCAAAGAATTCATATCAGACGTGACATTGGAATCCTGGTGCACCACGCTGGCTCGCCAGGTTCGGCCCCATTGATCATCAGCAACCAGTTTCAGCAACGCCGTCTGACGATCGTAGTTCCGGGTGTCGATGTCCTTCGGTCCTGCTGCCGACTCAATCTCCTGACCGTCGCGCCAGCTGTAGCCAGCAAGCACACCGAGAGATTTATCGCCAAATGCGAACATCGCCTGACCATGCATGCTGTTGTCGGCAGCCCGCCACGTGCCCAGGAAGTCGCCACCACTGTTTTCGCTGTGAATAATGTCGGAAGGATCGGGAGTTCTTACGGCGACGACGCCACCAATCGCCGAGCTACCGTACAAAGCCGAGGCCGGACCGTGCAAGACCTCTATGCTCTGCACCAGACC
>JALHUQ010000313.1 GCA_022866645.1 Woeseiaceae bacterium
GCGCTGGTCATCAACGCGAGCTGGTCGTCATTGAGAACGATATCGAGCGCCGACGCGACTTTCTCAGCGATCTCTGTTTGCACGACGAATCCGCCTTCCACGGATCGGTCATAGGTATCCGACCAGAGATGAAATCCGTCACTTGCTCGGATAAGTTGCGCCGTAATACGGACTTGATCGCCGCTTCTTCGGACCGAACCCTCAACGATATGCTCAACGCCAAGGATCTCGGCGATTTGCTGCACCGGAAGGTCTTTGTTCTTGAAATGGAATGAGGAGGTTCTCGCGGTAACCTTCAAGTCCGGCAATTGGGCCAGGGAGTTCAGGATCTCTTCTGTCAGGCCATCCGAGAAATACCCATCGTCCTCGCCACTGCTCATGGTCACGAATGGCAAGACCGCCACGGATTTTTCGACCATGGAACTCGGTGCAGACGGCGTTTCAGAGGGCGCTGCGATCGTAGCGTCTCGAATAGAGAATCGGTCGCCGACCAACATCACGACTGCGATTACCAATACACCGATGATGATGCGATCCAGTTTACGACCGGTTTTGCTGGTGATTGAAGAACTGCGGTCGACAAACTTCTCGCGTTTGACGCCTTCCGGAGTCACCTCGAACGCCCAGGCGAAAATAACAGCGATAGGAAAGCCAACAGCGATGGCCAGCATGAAGACCTGCATGATCCAGTCAGGTGCTGAAATGTTGTCGAGCACGAGATCGACGACCTGCAAAATCAGCCACGCGACGATCAAATAGGCGATCGCCACGCGAAAAACATTGCGGCGTTTTAGCTCCTGAAACAGGCTCGACAAGGTGGCGCCCCGGGTGTGTACATATGGGGTGCCAACATACCAGAAATCAATGATCTACGACCGGGGAAACACCACTTTTGACGGCAATAGTGTAGTCTTAGCGACCATCTGCCATCGCCCAGGTCGCCCAATGTCGTTGTTCTCGGAGCTCAAGCGCCGCAACGTTTTCAGAGTTGCCACAGCCTACATCATCGTCGCTTGGTTGCTGACCGAAGTCCTGGCAACTTTAATGCCGATGTTCGGCGTGCCGGAATGGGTCGGCAAAGCTGTGGTTATCGTTGTTGCGGTGACTTTCGTGCCGGTAATAATTTTCGCCTGGGCGTTCGAGATGACGCCTGAGGGCATCAAGCGTGAGAAAGACGTCGATCGTGGCGTTTCCATTACCTCACAGACGGGTAAGAAGCTCGACTACGTCACGATCATTGCCGTCGTACTGGGCGTCGCATTTCTTGCCTGGTCGAAATCGGGCATGGACGTGTCCACGCGCGACCTGGAAGTCACCGAGACCTCAGGCGCGCCATCGGTTGCCGTGCTGCCCTTCGTCAACATGTCGGGCAATGCGGATAACGAATATTTCTCCGACGGCTTGACTGAAACGCTGTTGCACATGCTGGCGCAGGTTCCCGAAATCAAGGTCGCCGCACGAACTTCGAGTTTTGCTTTCAAAGGTCAGCAGCAGGACATCAGGAAGATCGCTCTGGCCCTTGGTGTTGCCCACGTGCTGGAAGGCAGTGTGCAACGCTCCGGCGACAAGATCCGGGTTACTGCACAGCTCATACGTGCAGATGACGGGTTTCATGTCTGGTCGTCGATTTATGACCGCACACTAAATGACATTTTCGTCATCCAGGATGAAATCGCCACGGACGTAGGGCATTCCCTGACGACATCCTTGTTGGGGGAAAAACCCATCGAGATCAAAGGCATTGGTACCGACGATGTTGTCGCCTACGACCTCTATCTCCAGGCTTTGGCGCAACGAGCAATTGGATCGTACGGCGCTTTACGCAATGCCGAGGAATTTCTGAAGCAGGCTCTGCTGCTGGACTCCGGATTCCTCGATGCCAAGCGCGATCTAGCCCAGATTTACGTGCAGCAACAAAGTACCGGTCTGCTCAACCAGGACGAAGCTTTCGCAGATGCAGCGGAATTGCTCGAGCAGGTATTGTCAGCACGCACCGATGATATCGCGTCCAAGGCTTTGCTCATCACAGTCGAATCTTTTCAAGCGGAAAATGCAGGAGCCTACATGGCCATGGTCGATGCGGCCGCACAGCTGCAGGTGATCGCTGATCAGGCGCCCAACGATGTTGATCTCAAGCGAACCTTGTATCAGGTGTTGAATAATGTTGGGCGGCTGGACGAAGCGCTGCAGGTGGTTGAGCAAGCACTACTGATAGACCCCATGAATGCGGAAGTACATTATTCGCTCGGGAATATCCACATGCGCCTGAAGAATTTCGAGGCGGCAAGAGTCGCGTTCAGTCGATCGCTGGAATTGAGTCCCAACCAGCCCAACATTTACGGCAAGCTGTCCGATATCGATATCGCCGAAGGCGATGGGGTTGGGGCTGTTCAAAATATACTCGAAACGATGAGGATAGACCCCAAAGATAACGAGATTGCCGCGATGCTGGCCAGCTACCTATATCGACTCGGCCTGGTTGAGGACGGCGACTACTATCGCGATCGCGCTTTACTGATTTCTCCCAATAGCCCGACGGCGAGAATGGCGGTGCTCGAAGGCTACAACGCGCGCGGTGATCGAAGTGCAAGTGACAAACTGGCGCGCCGCATGGTCGCGGACGATATCGACGAACGGCACGGTTCCTATTTTGAAGCGGTTTACACGGTTCTCAGGAACGCGATTGCTAGCGAAGATGTAGAAGACGGTCTTGCGTTCGTCAGTCGGTATCAACCGGGGTTCAATGATCCGACGTCCAACGAAATTTCTTTCAAGGTCCGGTTCGCACAGGAAGGGGCATTCGCGGCATGGGACGCGGCGTTCGGCCGTGCAACAACGTCGAAGATGGCAGATGAGTACTGGCGAGTCTTGCTGGAGTCAGGAATAGTCGCGAGTGAATTTCCAACGACGTATATGGAGGTTCTGGCATTGCGCGGTGAGGTCGACGAGGCCATCCAATTTACGCTGGACGAAGTTCTGACCAGACCCGTCACGGACGCGATTTGGTGGCGCGAGATATTCGATCTTCCGTTCATGTCGGCCGTTACGGAAGACCCGCGTGTGCGGGCGGGCTTGCAACAATGGAATGAGGACGCGATTCAGCTTCGACAGGACCTCAGGCCGATTCTGGACGGTGCGTCCGGCAAATAAAAAAGCCCCGCCACCTTTTCGGTAACGGGGCTGAGCCTTCGAGGGGCGCAAGCAGGGGAGAAGTGCCGCCTCGTAAATCCGGGCTCCAGTCAATCAGGGCTCTAGTAAGTAGACACCCATCTTGTACGCGGTAATCGTGTTCGTATCCGAATCATAGTGGCCGCGTGCGTACATCGACCGTGCAGTCGTCGCGCCATCGAGACTCAGGGTCAGATCATTAACGAAGTCGGCAAAGTCTGAATACTGTCTGAGGCTGTCGTTCGACTTGACGTAGAAGAGGCTGCGATCCGTCGCCCTGGCTACGATCGTTGTGTCGGAGCCGAGCGTCGTCAGGTCGATGAGCACAGGGCCGTTTTTGATGTAATGCCTTTGATCGATATCCGGGTTCTGATTATTCAGCACCAGGCCATCGCCGCTCATACTCGTAAACGGAGCCACCGTTCCGGCTGATCCCCAACCAACGCCCAGCGCACTGCGGACATCGGTGAAGTCGATCACGGTACGACCGGTGAAGTCCGGCGGTGCCATGCCGAAGGGTGTTGGGAAGCCGTAGGCCACGACGGGTTTGCCGGCCGCAAAGTCTGCGAGCGTCAGATTGCCTGTTGCGACCTCGTAGTTATCCGGGTCCGCGTCATCGTCGGCCGACATGCCCGTTCCGGTGAAGTCGAAGATCTGTACGCGGCGGCGATCGATGCCATGCAAAGTGATGTCGGTCTGGCCAGGCATTACCGTGTTGACGATGCCGAGCAGGTGAGTCACGTGCATGCGAACCGCTCCATTGGTCGCATCGATGTGGATTTGCGGTGTCAGAGCGTCAGTCACCGCCTCAGCGATCGTGCCACGCACAGTGACGCGCTGACCGACGGAGATCGCATCGATGCTCAAGTCGCTGACGCCGCCGCCATCTTTGAAGACTCGCGTATCGGCTCCAACTTCGACGATCACGTCATCGTGAAAGTGCGCACGGCGATCCGAAGCAATGATGGTTGCGCCACGCACGGTCAAAAGATTTCCGCTTCGCGCAATGACGTTGCCCATGACGGCATCCCGATCAATGCCAGGGACGCTGGAACCGGCGAGAACAATATTCGCAGTGAATTGTCGCTGCGCAACGTTCAGCGTGCCCTGCGCAATGGTCGGTGTGCCAACGCCAGCCGCGCTCAGTGCACGCAAGCCTTCGACACCAAAGTAGGCGGTTTCATCAACCTCGAATTCGGTATCGCTGCTTACGTGAACCTTGACTCGACCGAAGTCACCGTCGCGATCATTGAAAGGGCGAATGGCAACGGTGTAGGTCATTTCATCGACGCTGACATCGGCCAGCGGGCCACGTACGCGAATGTTCTTCTGATCCACGGGCGAAACTTCCGCCACGATGAATTGTTCGGACTCTGCAGTCGCCGGTGTCGCAACAACATCGATCGTATGCGAAGCGTCAAGATCAAAATCGAGCTGCAAAAGCGCAGCACGTCCTTTCATAACGTTTAGCTGATCGCGATTGGATAACAGTATCCTGAGCTCAGTCCGACCGATCGCAGTGCCGTCTTGATCGGTTACGACGGCGGCCTTTGCAGCGCCGTCCGCTTCAACGAAAACTTCGGCATCGCCGTAGTCGAGACTAATGGTTCCGGATACGTAGACTGCCGGCGGAATGGTGGCAACGGTGACCAGTTCGGTCAGGTCCACATAGTCGGTGAAGTTTATGCGCGTCTGGCGAGGCAGTGTTTCAATGATACGGCCGTTCGCTGTTTCCAGCTTCAAGGACAGGACATCCACTGTGTAGTTGAGGAAGTCGCCGTCGGCATCCGTCAGCGCGATCATGACCGTCCCGCATTCGGCGAAAGTCGCCGAATTGGTAGGATCACACTCCGCATTTGCCACAGTGAGGTCGGTAGAAGTTCCAGCGCCGCCACCACACGCCGTCAGTACGACCAGTGTAAGCAACATTGCCAACCAGATTGCCAACTTCCTTGTTTCTTGTAGCCAGGGGAGGCTGTTATTGCTGCATTTCATGTTTATCTCCTGATGCACAATCTTCGGTAGTTGCAGCGAATAACGGCCGGTTCAGGATTTGGTTGACGATCTATCAAAATTAGTGCTGCTTAAGCGCACGCTGCAGCCCACATAACGCAAAAAAAATCAGCGACTTAGCTTGTATTCCGTCAGTATCGTGTCAAAATGTTTTCCCGTAATGACGAACCCCTCCGACAACACTACAACTACGGGAATCCACCATCGCAGACCGCGCGAAGGGGAGAGAACCCGAGGCGCCGTTGACGCCCTGCAAACAAAAATTGCAGTCGGTGTACAGAATCTCGATCCAAGCAAATACCGGGAACAACTGCAGGCGATTGTCGACGAACTGCCGGAAGCGACGGGCGCCGATTCGGCGTTCATCGCACTGATTAGCGAAAACGGCGAGTGCATAGAATCAGTATTGTCGTCGTGCAATGGCTTTGCCCAATGCAGTCCCGGCGTCCTTCAGGGCGAAAAACTGGATGACTGGCCGTGGCTTTGCAGTCGGCTGGGGCATCTTCGCGTCATTGAAGTTGCTGATACCGTTGGTGGCCCGAAAACCGCGGAAAGCGAGTTGGGCAGGCTTAACGAAATTCACATTGGCTCGGCGCTGTTCATCGGCTTTTCGGTGCACGGTGAGATCGCGGGTTTCCTCGGTTTGGCGAACGAGCGAGCAGTGGAAACGTGGGAGACGGACCTGCACCTGCTGATGAAACTATTTGGTTCGTCGCTGGCCGTTGGCCTGGAGCGCGTTAGAGATCGGGAGCTGCTCGAGGAACTGCAGGAGCGCAATTCCCTGGTTGCGATGACCGCCAATGACGGCATTTGGGACTTTGACGGTGCCACCAAGCGCATCAACCTCTCGCGTCGCTGGAAAATCATGCTCGGTTATGATCCGGACGACGAAAATGTCGTGTTGGACTGGTATCACCTGGTACATCCGGACGACATCGCTCGGGTCCAGTCAGTGATGCGTGATCATCTCGATAACAAGTTAATGTTCTTCGAATCAGTGCATCGTATGAAACACCAAAATGGTGAGTGGCGATGGATGAAGAGCCGCGCCAAATCCATACTCGACGTCAATGGTCGGCTATTGCGGCTGTTGGGTGTTGAGGTCGATATCACCGAAAGCAAATTGTATGAGGATGCGCTGTTTCGTGAAAAGGAAAGCGCGCAGATTACTCTGCAGTCGATTGGTGACGGTGTCATCACCACCGATGCCAACAGTAATGTCGAATATATCAACCCGGTTGCAGAAGATTTGACGGGCTGGAAGGTCGATGACGCGAGCGGTCGCTCCATCGACGAGATTTTTCGTGGCTTTCACGAGGAAACCTGTGAGCCATTGGAAAATCCCCTGGCCGTATCGATACGGCGTGATCGAGCGATCAAGTCCGTGCGTCCGACACTGTTGATTCGTCGCGATGGCAACGAACTCTATATTGAGAGTACTGCGTCACCGATTCGGGATGGCAAGGGCAGCGTCACAGGTGGTGTGCTGGTATTCCATGATGTCAGTGAGTCGCGCGAACTGAATCGCCGCCTGAGCTATCACGCCAGTCACGATATTCTGACGGGCCTTGTGAACCGGCGCGAATTCGAAAGCCGTCTTGAGCGGGCCTTGAAGAGTGCGCGGGCAAGAGAAACCTCTTATGCACTGCTGTACCTGGATCTCGATCAATTCAAGATTGTTAACGACTCCTGCGGCCACAGCGCGGGCGATGCATTGCTGGGACAGTTGGGCGCGCTCCTGAAATCCAAGATCCGCTGGCGCGATACGCTGGCCCGCCTTGGCGGCGATGAGTTCGGAGTGTTGCTTGAAAGTTGCAGTCTTGAGGAAGCCATGAACTCCGCGGAGTCGCTGCGTCTGGCGATTAGTGAATACAAGTTTATCTGGGAGGAGCGCAACTTCCGTCTGGGCGTCAGCGTCGGCGTGGTGCCTATTACTGCCGAAAATGAAGACGTTGCGGCGCTGCTCAGTGCAGCGGACAGCGCCTGCGCTGCAGCCAAAGAGGCCGGGCGCAATCGAATTCACAGCTTCCAGGAAAATGATATCGACCTTATGCGTCGCCGCCGCGAAATGCAGTGGGCCGCGCGCATTAACAATGCGCTTGAGGAAGATCGATTCGAATTATTTCGGCAGACGATACTGCCGCTGCAAGCCCATGAGGAGGGTGCGCATTACGAGATACTGCTGCGTATGCGTGACGAGAATGGCGGCATCATTTCGCCGGGACTCTTTATTGAAGCGGCCGAGCGCTACGGCATAACGCCGAACATCGATCGCTGGGTGATTCGCAGCGCATTCCGCTGGTTGGTATCGGAAGCCGACGAGCGAGAGCGGCTGGCGCTTTGTTCGATAAACTTATCGGGACAAAGCTTTGGTGATGAGAAATTTCTGCCATTCGTCATCGACCAGTTTCAGATGAGCGGCATCGACGCAACCAAGATTTGTTTTGAGATAACGGAAACCGCCGCCATCGCAAGTTATTCGCAGGCTAATCGGTTTATCAACGCGCTGAAAGAGCTGGGTTGTAAATTCGCACTCGACGACTTCGGCACCGGCCTGTCGTCTTTCGGTTACCTCAAGCACTTTCCTGTCGATTTCCTCAAGATCGATGGCAGTTTTGTAAAAGAAATTTTGCACGATCCGATCGACCGGGAAATGGTGCGTTCCATCAACGAAATCGGTCACCTGACCGGCAAGAAGACCATCGCCGAATTCGCCGAGAACGAGGAAATTATCACGATGCTCCGCGGCATGGGAATCGACTATGCGCAGGGCTATGGCGTATCGGAACCCAAGCGCGTCACCCGCGCCGTCGCCTGACGTTAAGGTGGGAGTTAAGGTGACAGTGACCTTAACTCCTGAATTAAGGTCACTGTCACCTTAACTCTGTTTAGTCGATTTTCAGGATCATCGAGAAGTCCGCTGGCTTGGTGTTTCTGTCAGTCGGTGATGACAAATTCCCCAGATAATTCAATGCGCTGCGCTCACCGAGTAGAAATGCTCGGGTGGGGCCGACCAGCTTGCAAATCACGTCACCGGCGTCGGCAGACTGCCCGTCAACGAGGTACCAATCGATGTGCACTGTGTCGTCGAGTTGTGCGAACACTTCGTCGACCCAGGGACGACCGCAAACTGACAACGATTCGCGAGCGACGATGGTTGCCCCGATAATTGTCCCGAGGTCTGTACGTGATGCGTCGAGATCGACATCTTTGCCGGCCTCGGACAGGGCCTCGGCGATCATGGGCCTGATTGAGTCTCTCAGTTCGTCCAGGGTATTCATGGCCATTCCGAAATAAAGAAGCCCGGCCGTTGTTGCGGCCGGGCTTCAGTTTTATCGAATGCGGCTGTTTACATCATCCAGCCATGGTGCGAGCCGATCATGCTCATGACCATCGGTATGGACATCAGCGTATTTGATCGCGATGCCATGAACGCGATGCTCTTCGCCTTTGCAACCTGTTCTGCGCTTGCTTCGACCATGCCCAATACTTTCTTTTGATTAGGCCAGATCAGGACCCATACATTGAAGAGCATGATGGTGCCGAGCCAGGCACCGATGCCGATCGTCGTGGCCTACGGATTTGGCGAGTCGCCCATGAGTCCCAGCGTGAACGCCTGATGGAGCATACCAATGAGCTGCAGGTAGGTAGCACCTGTGAGCCAGGTCGCCAATGCGCCCCAACGGAACCACCACAGCGCGCGCGGAGCGACATACTTTGCGATACCGGCACCACCGGGTCCACCTTCGTCGCC
>JALHUQ010000314.1 GCA_022866645.1 Woeseiaceae bacterium
ACTCCGAGTTGTGGTATTGGCTGCCGATGTACAGCGACTTCCGGCAATCGCATCAGTTCAAAGACATGTTGCGCAAGATGGGCATCTATGATTATTGGCTGGCTCGAGGCTTTCCGACGCGGTGCCGGCCTGTCGACAATGACGATTTTGAATGTGACTAGCGGCTGCCAGCATCACCGCCCATCGATTCAGAAATCTGTGACGTGTCAGTAGCTTCATACTACTGATACAGGGATAATTCGGCATGCCGAAAAGACCAGATCACGTCGAGCAGTTGGGTTGCCAGTGTGTCGCTCTCTTTCCAGAGTGCCGGGTGTTTGTATGAAATTCCACTCGACGGATATTGAAGGCGCCTACCTTATTGAGTGGGCGCCCTTGACAGATCAACGTGGCTATTTCGCAGAAATCCGTTCCGATGAAGAATTTTCTGCCCGGGGTTTGAACAACAAGCTATCCGAGTGCAGCGTATCGTTTAACGATTTCCGCGGAACCCTGCGTGGCATGCATTATCAGGCGGCTCCACACGAGCAGACGAAGCTCATCATGTGCATTGGTGGTCTCATTTTCGATGTCCTCGTTGATCTGCGTCCTGGGTCGAAGACTTACCTCAACACCTGTTCAGCAGAACTGTCGCTCGCAAACCACCGCATGCTGTATGTACCGGCAGGCGTCGCGCACGGATTCATAACACTCGAAGATAAGAGTTACGTGCAATATCAGATCGGCGGCGACTATGTGCCCGATGCCGCCCGGGGCGTACGTTGGAACGATCCACGATTTGGCATCGAATGGCCGATGTCGCCGATCGTCATTTCTGATCGCGATCGCGACTACCAGGACTACAAGCTTTGAAGAGACTCTTGCTTACTGGCGCCGGTGGCTACATCGGGCGCCATATGCTGGATGATCTCGTTGAGAGAGACTACGAAGTGCACGCCCTATCGCGAAGCGCTGCTCGCGCTGCGGCCGACAATGTTGTCTGGCATGCGGTCGATTTGCTTGATGTCGCCGCGACCAACACCTTAGTGGCCGAACTGGGCGCCACTCATCTTATGCATTTGGCCTGGGTCACGGAGCCCGGAGTCTACTGGCAGTCGCCGCAAAACCGTGACTGGTTGAGTGCGAGTTTGAACTTGCTGGAATCGTTTGTTGAAAATGGTGGCAAACGTGCGGTATTGACCGGCACTTGTGCCGAGTACGACTGGTCCGACGGTCACTGCGTTGAGGACAAAACACCGCTGCGCGCGAGGTCCCTGTATGCGGAGACCAAGCTGGCGTTTCGAGATGCGGCTTTTGAATTGGCGAAATCGACGGACTTGAGTGTCGCCTGGGCTCGCGTGTTTTTTTCTTTCGGGCCACATGAAAGGCCAGAGCGCCTGGTTCCCTCGGTGATCCGGGCGCTATTGGGTGGCGAACGCGCGAAGTGCAGCGATGGCAGCCTGTTGCGCGACTTCATGTATGTGACCGACGTCGCGAGTGCGATGGTCGCCGTGCTGGATAGTGATTTTATCGGCGACATCAACATTGCGTCAGGAAATCCCGTGACACTTGCTGAAATTGTC
>JALHUQ010000315.1 GCA_022866645.1 Woeseiaceae bacterium
ACAGAAATGTTAAGCATTGCTCGATTCTTGCTGCGAACGATGTTGTATTCGCGCGCGACGGTGGGAGGAAGCTGATCAGTGGACTGAGCACTGAAATGCACCACGTAATTTCCAATATCGGCAGAGCTCGCTTCCGCAGGTTCTGCTACCGGTACCTTGGCCGAGTCGCCCGGGCCACCGCAGGCAGAAAGAAAGCTAAGCAATGACAATGAAATCAATAGTGTTCTTGGATTCATGACGACCATCCCCTTTTCGAATCACTATAAACCATTACACGCGGATGAGGAATTGCTTGTTTCGCTGCGTTTCGCCGCGCAACAGGCTTAGCCGGGAGGGGGCGATTTCCAGGTATTCGGCGAGCATCCTGGTGACCGCTTTGTTTGCCTTTCCGTCGGCAGGTGGGGCTGTCGTGCGGATGTGCAGTTGGCCGTCTTTAACGCCGACGACCTCGTTGTGCCTGGCGCGAGGGTGGACACGGACTGAGATGACCGTGCCGGTACTCGACGGGATCACGCAGTCCTTTAATTCCAGGGCAAGGATTAGAACGGCTGAAAACCGGCTACCACGTACGTCAGGGCGGTAAGCGCGATAATCGCGAATACCGGGGAAATATCGAATCCTCCCACGGGTGGGATAATGCGGCGAAACGGTCGTAAAACCGGTTCGGAAATCGTGGCAACGAGTGCGGCGATGGGACTGTATCGACCCGGGGCGATCCAGCTGATAACGATGCTAATGATGATTGCGTAGACGAACAGATTGATCGTCAGCACGATCAATTTCGTGAACGAGACAAACGCCAGAGTCGCGAGAAACTGTGCCGGCGCTACCCCACCAAGAATGGTAAACGACAGCCAAACGGCAAGAAACTGGATAGCGTAGGCGAGCAAGAAGGTTGCCGTATCGAGGCGGCCAATTGCGGGGACGACTCTGCGGACAGGAACTACCAGAGGTGACGTGATCTTCAGTATTCCCTGCGCGATGGGATTTCGAAAATCGGCGCGCAAGAACGGCAGTACCATACGAAGCAACAAGACCAGCAAGACCAAGCTGCTTAGAGCATTAATGATATAGACAAGAGCGGTAGCGACATTAGAGGGCATACGCTAATCCTGATTCTCATTGTGCGCCTGATCGCCGAGTTCGGTTGCACGGTCCCTCGCCGCTATCAGGGCCCTTAAAAAAATATCCCGGACGCCGCTCTGCTCGAGGCTGTCGAACGCTGCCTCCGTTGTGCCGCCCGGGGAGCGGACACGCGCGATGAGTTCGTCCATGGTGTCGTCTGACACATGCGCGAGTGCTGCCGCGCCGACGGCGGTCTCGACGGCGAGCTTGCGGGCTGCCGTTCCATCCAACCCGAACTCTACAGCCGACTTCGCGAGCATGTCGATCAATAAATAGAAATACGCTGGACCGGTGCCAGAAATGGCAGTAACCGCATCGATGTCGGCCTCACTGGCTACTCTGACTACCGGGCCGACCGCCGACATAATTTGAAATGCAGCGTCCCGTTGTTCATTCGATGTCGCGTCATTGGCAAAGATGCCTGATACACCTTTTCGTAACAGCGCCGGTTGATTTGGCATTACGCGAACGACCGCATTTTTGCCACCCAACCACGCGTCGATGTCGGCGATCCTCGGGCCTGCTGCGATAGAGATAATCAATGGCTTCGTCCGCTGCACGGTGCCTGCAAGTTTGCGACATACCAGCGCCAAGACCTGCGGTTTGACAGACAAGACGACGCTGCTCGCTCCGCAAAGCACTTCGTCATTATCGGCAGCAATCCTGACGCCTGGCAGGGCGCGACTGAGTTTGTCTCTCTGCTCAGCCGACGGTTCCGCGATTGCAATGTTGGCGGCCGGGAAACCACCGTTCAGTAATCCGTGCACAATCGCCGTTGCCATATTTCCGCCGCCAATAAAGGCAACGTTCTTGTTTTTCATCGCTGGTCCCATCGTTATTGTCTTGGCCCGAACAGCGCGGTACCGATACGCACTATGGTCGATCCTTCGTAAATAGCGGCTCGAAAATCGCCACTCATACCCATCGACAAGGTGTCGGTTACCAGGCCATGGTCGCGCAGCGATTCTGCCATCTTTCGGAGCCGGGCGAACGGTTCTCGTTGTGCTTCAAAATCTAGTCTGGCAATCGGCAGGCACATCAGGCCGCGCAAGGCCAGCCTGGGCAATTCGGCGACGCTCGCCGCAAGGTCAGGCAAGGCGTCTGGCGAAATGCCTGATTTCGACCCTTCGCCGTCAACATTGATTTGCAGGCAAATATTCAGTGGCCCGAGCGCTTCCGGTCGTTGCTCGCTGAGACGGCGCGCCGTTTTCAATTGGTCTATGGTGTGAACCCAATCAAAGTTTTCGGCGACCACCCGTGTTTTATTGGCCTGCAGGTGCCCGATAAAGTGCCAGATCAGGTTTTCGCCGCGGGTCTGATCGATCTTCGCCAGCCCCTCCTGGACAAAATTTTCGCCAAAGTCGCGTTGCCCGGCTTTCGCGGCGGCGAGGACCATCGAAACCGGATGTTTTTTGCTCACGGCGAGCAATTTGACAGCGCCGGGCTCGCGTTCGGCCTCTACAGCCAAAAACGCCAGCAAATCTTTGATTAATGCTAGGTTTTCCGTGACTCCAATCACGTTTTAGTCCGGTTGCTTCGCTATACTAGGCTCACTAAACGCCGGGTTATGGTAAGTCCGGCGCCACCAAATGAGGGAGAATTATGGCCGTCGACGTTGCCCAACTTTTGTCGTTCGCGGTAAAGAACAACGCCTCCGACCTGCACTTGTCAGCTGGCGTGCCGCCTATGATTCGCGTTGATGGTGACATCAAACGTATCAATATGCCGTCGCTCACCCACAAGGATGTCAATAGCATGGTGTACGACATCATGAATGACAAGCAGCGTAAAGACTACGAGGAATTCCTCGAGACTGACTTTTCCTTTGAAATCCCGAAGCTGGCCCGTTTTCGAGTCAATGCGTTCAACCAGAATCGCGGATCGGCTGCCGTATTCAGGACCATTCCCTCAGAAATTCTGAGCCTGGATGATCTGGCTGCACCGCCCATATTTAAAGACCTTGCGATGCATCCTCGCGGCATTGTTCTTGTCACCGGCCCGACGGGTTCTGGCAAGTCGACAACACTGGCGGCCATGGTCGACTACATTAATGATAACAAGCCCGATCATATTCTCACTATTGAGGACCCGATCGAGTTTGTGCACGAATCAAAAAAATCACTGATCAACCAACGCGAAGTGCATCGCGATACGCTGGGGTTCAATGAAGCCTTGCGCTCAGCGCTGCGCGAAGACCCGGACGTCATCCTGGTTGGTGAGCTTCGTGACCTTGAGACGATTCGACTCGCGCTAACCGGTGCTGAAACAGGTCACCTCGTTTTTGGAACTCTGCACACCAGTTCAGCGGCCAAAACCATAGACCGTATCGTCGACGTGTTTCCGGCAGCCGAAAAAGAAATGGTGCGTGCCATGTTGTCCGAATCACTCCGCGCCGTTATATCGCAGACTCTGTTGAAGAGAGTCGGTGGTGGCCGAATTGCGGCGCACGAAATCATGGTTGGTACGCCCGCGATCAGAAACCTGATTCGCGAAGGCAAGATCGCGCAAATGTATTCGGCGATCCAGACGGGCCAAGGATCCGGCATGCAAACCCTGGACCAAAACCTTCAGGATTTGTTGAAGAAAGGATTGATCAACAAAGAAGAGGCGCGTTTCAGGGCGACCAACAAAGATAATTTCTAAGGCCGCGCTGACTGGCGCAGCTTGATTGGAGTGAGATAATGGAACGCGAACAAGCGGTACGGCTAACACAAAACCTGCTGCGAAAAATGGTCGAACGGGACGGCTCCGACTTGTTCATCACGGCGGCATTTCCGCCGGCGATTAAAGTCGATGGCACTATCCACAAAGCCACCGATACGCCTTTGTCGGCAGAGCAGGCGGCGATCATGGTGCGTTCGATCATGAACGACAAACAGATCAAGGAATTCGATGCAACCAAAGAAGCGAACTTCGCGATCGCGCCACAAGGTATTGGTCGATTCCGTGTTAGTGCGTTCATCCAACAGGGCATGGTTGGTGCTGTCCTCAGAACGATCACAACCGAGATCCCAACGCTCGAAGATCTTGAGCTCCCACCTATCCTGAAAGACGTCGTGATGAACAAGCGCGGGCTTTGTATCATTGTCGGCGGTACCGGATCCGGCAAATCGACAACTCTGGCGGCGATGATCGGGCACCGCAATCACAATTCGCGTGGCCATATCGTTTCGATCGAAGATCCTATTGAATATGTGCATCCACATCACGGCTGCGTAATTACTCAGCGCGAAGTCGGTGTCGACACGGAGTCCTGGCATGCTGCGCTCAAGAACACCTTGCGCCAGGCACCGGATGTCATCCTGATTGGCGAAATTCGCGACAAAGAAACCATGGAATACGGCATTCAGTTCGCCGAAACAGGCCACCTTTGCCTTGCGACGCTGCACGCAAACAGCGCCAACCAGGCGCTCGACAGAATTATCAACTTTTTCCCGGACGAGCGCCGTCAGCAACTGCTGATGGATCTCTCGCTGAATACCAAAGCCTTTATTTCGCAGCGTCTTGTGCCACGTGAGGGCGGCATAGGGCGTGTGGCGTCGATGGAGATAATGCTGAATACGCCTTTGGTCGCGGACCTGATATTCAAGGGTGAGGTGGGGCAGATTAAAGAGATCATGGCCAAATCGACACGGCTTGGCATGCAGACCTTTGATCAGTCGCTGTTTGCTCTTTACGAGGAAAGCGCGATCTCGTACGAAGAAGCTATGCGCAACGCCGACTCGAAAAATGAATTGCGCTTGACAATTAAGCTCCAAAGTAAGCGCGACTCGTCACATGCAGATCAGCAATCTGAGAGTCTGCGCATCATGGATGAAGATACGGCTCAGACTTTCTGAGTCCAAAGGGACGACTGAACAATGAATGTCAAACCACTATTCAAGTTGATGGTCGAAAAGAAGGCTTCGGACCTTTTCTTTGCGCCGTTTTCTCCAGCCAAGATCAAGATCGAAGGCAAGATCATGCCGGTCAACAAGCTCGAAATGACGCCGAAGATGGTTAAACAGGCGGCATTCGAATTGATGACGGAAGAGCAGATGGATACGTTCAACCGGGAGCTGGAGATCGACTTCGCTCTCTCCGAGAAAGGCCTCGGGCGCTTCCGTGTGAATGTTTTCCATCAACGTGGCAGTGTCTCGATGGTTTTGCGCTACATTACTTCAGACCTGCCAACGCTGGAAGAACTCGGCATGCCGGACCAGCTAAAGGAGCTGGTCATGTTACGTCGCGGTCTGATTCTGATGGTCGGTGCTACAGGTGCCGGCAAATCAACAACGTTGGCAGCGATGATCAATTATCGAAATGAGAAGACCTCGTCACACATCATTACGATCGAAGATCCAATTGAGTTTCTGCATCCGAATAAACAATCGATCGTCAATCAGCGTGAAATAGGGCTGGATACCAAGTCCTATCAACGCGCGCTGAAGAGCGCAGTACGTGCAGCGCCTGATGTTATTCAAATCGGTGAGATTCGTGATACCGAGTCAATGCGAGCAGCGCTGGACATGGCCGGTACGGGCCACCTGGTGCTCGCAACGGTGCACTCCAATAATGCGCCAGAGACGCTTGATCGAATCATCAACCTGTTCCCGCAGGAACAACACGGCCAGGTCTTTATGGATCTCGCACATTACCTGCGCGCGATCCTGTCACAACGCCTGGTGCGATCGCGCAACGGCAAGCGTGTTGCGGCTGTCGAGCTCATGTTGAATACGCCGCATATCAAGGATCTGATACTCAAGGGCGATATTTCGGCAGTGAAAGAAGCACACAAGGACAGTGGCGAGGCCGGCATGGTTTCCTTCGACGAGGCGCTTCTGGATCTCTACAAGAAAGGTACAATCACGCTGGACGAAGCAATGTCGCATGCGGATTCTCGGGCTAATCTTGAGGCCAAGGTTAATTTTGGCGGCTAGGGCTCGCCAGTAGTCGCGCAGCGACCAATAAGTCATGTTCTCTAATCTTTTTGTCAAGTACGCTTGACACCCCTTGTCTGTCGAACTATAGTGAGTCAAGTTCACTTTACATTAAGACAAAGGAGTACGACTTATGATGATGAAAACAGACGGATGCAGCGATTGGGAGGTGGCCAAGGCCAGGAACAGTGTCCGTTTGATGTTCTGGACCATCGGCTGGGTTCTCACGTTGGCCCTCGCCGCGTTTGGCCCGAAGCTCATCTGGAATTTTCAAACCGCGCTGACGATATTGGCTGTACTCGTCAATCTCGGCGCCGGTGCCGGTATGATCATGGCGAACGGTCGTCACCTTCGTGGGTTGGACGAATTGCACCGGAAAATCTTCCTGGACACTTGTGCGCTTACGCTAGGAGCAGGACTGGTAAGCGGTCTCAGCTACGAGTTGCTGGAAGACGTACGCTTGATCAGCTTCCAGCCGGAAATTCCGCACCTGGTCATTTTGATGTGCCTTACCTTCCTCGTCGGCCTGATTGCGGGTCACCGGAAATACCGATGAAGAATCGTCTGAAAGTACTTCGTGCGGAACGAGACTGGACTCAAGCTCAACTCGCCAATGAGCTTGAGGTATCGAGGCAGACAGTCAATGCCATTGAAAAAGGCAAATTCGATCCGAGTTTGCCGTTGGCATTTAAGGCGGCCCGGCTCTTTGAGTTATCGATTGAAGAAATTTTTCAGGACGAGGCGGCGACCTAACGGAGAGTGAGTCACCAAACGACGGTGGACGCATCGAAAACAGGGCCATCAACGCATACGCGTTTCATCGCGTCGCCATCTTTAGTGCGGATCCTCACGGCGCATCCGGCGCATCCGCCCACGGCGCATGCCATGAACTCTTCCAGCGATACCTGACAGGGTAGATCGTATTTTTCGGCCAGTGCCGCGACTGCTTTGAGCATTGGGGTTGGGCCGCAGGAAAATACTTCTGTCTTTCCGAGCTCCTCGGCTGTTCGCGATGACAGCCACTGGTCCGCCAGCTCGGTGACATAGCCTTTAAAGCATCCGTCGAAGCCAGCGAGCGATGCCAGTCGACAAGGAATGCCCCACTTCTCGAGCAACGGCATGGTGGCGCTGACGTTCGCGTCCAGCCACGATGAATTGATCGACGATGTCTGCGATTCGAAGGGGAAAGGGAGCTCCGAGCCGAAAATGGCCAGCGGCGCCCAATCACCAGTGCTCTGTCGCAGATGATCAGCGAGGAAGACCATCGGCGGAATTCCCACGCCGCCGCCGATCAACAGGGTATTCGGCCGGTCTGCAGACAGCCGGAATGGCTGGCCGATCGGACCGAGAACGTTGATCGAGTCTCCGGGCCGTTTCGCCGACAGCCATCGAAGGCCATCGCCGACAACTTTGTAAAGCACGTCGATACAATCGTTGTCGACACGCATGATCGATAACGGTCTTCGCATCGGCAACGTGTCATCGCAGGTAATGTGCACGAAACTGCCGGGTTTCGCGGCGGCCGCGCACTTCGAGGAACGAATGCGCATAATGAATTGATCGCCAGGGAACTTATCGATGCGCAGTAGCACGCCATCTTCGACGAAAATGGTATTGCGGTTGCGTTGAGCGCTCTGTTGGGCGGCCGTCGTCACAGCCCGCTCATGATTTTGCCGATACGGGTGAGCACGGCCATGCGGACAGCAACTCCGTTTGTGACCTGCTTGGTAATAACCGAGCGCGGGCCATCTGCAAGGCTGCCCTCGATTTCAATACCGCGGTTCATAGGACCCGGATGCATGATGATTGCATTCGGTTTCGCGAACTTCATGCTTGCGTGGCTGACGCCGTAATTCGCGAAGTATTCATCGATCCCGGGAACGCCGTCGAGATTACCAATTCGCTCACGCTGAATTCGCAGCGCCATGACGACGTCCGCGTCTTTAAGTCCTTCGGCAAGGTTGTCGATAATGCGCGCGCCGGGGAAGCGGTCAGCATCCGGTGCCAGCGCCGGTGGTGAAATCATGCGCAGTTCACCCACCCCCATGGTCTGCAGAGCCTCGGAAGCCGACATCGCGACTCGCGAATGTTGAATATCACCAACGATGGCGACGGCCAGATTCTTGAAGTCCGGATTGTGTTGGCGAATGGTCAGGAGGTCGAGCAAACCCTGTGTCGGGTGTGATACGTCGGACTCGCCGGCATTCAGAACACTGACGTGATCGTCAACATGACGTGCGATATAGGCTGGCACGCCATTGCTTGCGTCACGAATAACCATAACGTCAACTTGCATGGCCTCGAGCGTGTAGATCGTATCGAGGATGCTCTCGCCTTTCTTGCGTGACGATGTATTGACGTCGAGATTCAGAACATCGGCGCCCAAACGGCGGCCTGCCAGTTCAAATGACGCGCGGGTACGTGTGCTGGGCTCGAAAAAAAGGTTGCCGATGGTGCGACCCGCCAGAGACTGACTGCGAATCGGCAATGCGCCAGGTGCGGTCAAGTAACCCTCGGCGTCGTCCAGCAACTCAGTCAGCAGCGTCGCGTCGAGTCCTTTTAACGACAGTAAATGCCGCAGGTTACCCTTCTCGTCAAACTGTAGTTTGGTGTCGTCTCTCTCCATCGCGGGAGGATTCTACTCACATGAGAGGTATCTTTCAGCGATAAATACGGCCGCCGCCGCGTCGATCATTGCCTTTGATATGCGGCCCCTCGACCCTGCCGAACGGGACGCCTTCAGTACTTGCGCGGCCTCTACTGAGGTGTAGCGTTCGTCGACGGTGTCTATGCTGAGCCCGTAGCGGCGCAATTCCTCGATGAACGCTTCAACGGGTTCCTGCATTTCACTGCGCGAACCATCCGCATGCGAGGGCATGCCAACGACGATACCCGTGGGGCACCATTCTTTGATCAGGGCGGCTATCGCTGCGTGGTCTACACCATCGGCTCGATTGGCGACTACGCCCAGCGGGCTCGCGGAGCCTGTTACATCCTGACCTACTGCGACGCCGATGCGACGCCGTCCGAAGTCGAAAGCCAGAATTGTTCGGTGTAGCGGCAAGTCAGGCGTGACCGGCATCCGGGGAAATGCTCGCGATGTCGATGCCCAGTAATCGGGCCGCAGAGTCCCAGCGTTTTTCAAATGGAGTGTCGAAAACCAGCTCGGGAGTTGCAGTGACATTAAGCCAGGCGTTAGCCAACATCTCTGCCTCCAGTTGACCGGGTTCCCAGCCTGCATAACCAATGGCAACGAGTGCTTTCTCTGGCCCTGTGCCGGTCGCCATCGCGTCAATAACGTCGCGTGACAATGTCAGGTTGATGTCGTTGGACACAGTGAGCGTATTTTCGAAACGGTGGCCCTTGTCATGCAGAACAAATCCACGTTCGGTCCCAACCGGGCCACCGGCAACCACCGGTCTGCTGGCCACGTAGGCATCGGCACCATCAACCGAAAGTTGTTCGAACAATCCGGACAGCTTCAGGTTCAGCGGCCGATTGATAATGATGCCAAGCGCGCCGCTATCGTTATGTTCGCAGATCAGCGTGACGGTTGTGCTGAAATTGGGGTCCAGCATGCCCGGCATGGCTATAAGTAGTTGATTTGTAAGGGTACTGTCCGAGTCCATGTCTCTAGTATCTGTGCTCGAGTGCTCAGGCACAAGCCAGATCTCAGGGTTGCTCCGGGGAGCTCGATATGAGCTGTTCGGCGAACAGCCATTTGTACTCGAAGCGCACGAGATCGTATTCGGCCACGACTTCCGGTGGAAACGGGTCGAACGGCGAGGCCCGGTGCAAAATGTCGAGCGCCGCCAGATCCAGAACCGTTGAACCGCTGGACTTGCGGATGACGGCTTCCTTCAACTCGCCAGAGACATCGATCGCGACCATGAGCGTCGGGCTGCCGGATATGTCGTCAAGCAGGCCAAGCTGGGGAAGGTAGGAATCGCCCACGGCCTCAATACGACGCTTCCAGTTGTCGAGATAGACGGCGATGACGGATTCTCGAGTGTCCGCGCTGATGATCAGCTGCCGTGGTTCGTCGTCCCTGATTAGCATGGTCGCCTGATTGTCCTGCGGCAGCGGCAAAGTGACCTGGCTGCCAGCTTCCATCGCAATGGCGGCGCTCGTTTCCGGTTGTGGGTCCGATCGCGGATCAATTCGGACCCGGCGATCATTCGCCTCTCGGGTGGCCAGTAACTCATCAGCCGATCGCTCATGTGCCCGCGCCTCCAATAAAGCGTTGCCATCGTCCTGACCTTCGTTGTCGACAGGCAATGAGCTTTGCAAGGGCGCGGCAGGCCGGACCTGCAGAGTGGTGTTGCCGCCGCCTTTCTGGCTGGCCTGAGCAAGGTAAGCCGCTTCATCAGGACGGTCAATCTGCTGATCCGCGTCAGCGACGATGGTTACTTCCAGCGAAATTGCGTCCGCGAACTGATTGGCAAACTCAGGATTGAAGGTAATGCCGATAATCAGGATGCCGTGTATCAGAGCGGCCAGAAAAAGCATCGCGGGGAGGCGGTCAGGAACGACCGGGTTGAGTAGCCGCATCTCGTCGAGAGGATCCGTATTCAGCGCGATGTTGGTCATTTCCCTCTCAACGCAGTTTTTTCTCGATGGCATCAAACATGAGACCGGCAATGTTGAGGTCAAATTCACGATCGAGTTCGCGTATGCCTGTCGGACTGGTGACATTGACCTCAGTCATGTAGTCGCCAATGACATCGATTCCGGCAAACAGCACGCCCTGGTCACGCAGCACAGGGCCGACGATTGCACAAATTCTCCGGTCGGAGTCCGACAAGGGCTGACCTCGGGTTGTCGCTCCTGCAACCATATTGCCACGATTGTCATCAGCGCTTGGAATTCGTGCCAAAGCGTAGGGCACCGGCTCACCATCGACGAGCAGGATGCGTTTGTCGCCCAGCGTAATTTCGGGAATGTAGACTTGCGCCATCGCAAAGCGTTGTCCGTAATCGGTCAGTGTTTCGAATATAACGTTCGCATTGTTGTCGCCTTTCCCGACGACAAATATCGATCGTCCGCCCATGCCATCGAGTGGCTTGACGACGATCCGACTGTGCTCAGCGAGAAACGCTTTCATTTGTTCCATGGAACGAGTTACCAGCGTCAAGGGCGTGCATTCGGGGAACCACGCGGTGTACGCCTTTTCGTTCATATCGCGTAGGGCCTGAGGTGCATTGACGATGAGTGCGCCAGCCAGGCTGGCACGATCCAGAATGTAAGTCGTATAGACATACTCCATGTTGAACGGCGGGTCCTTGCGCATGAGGATGACGTCGAGCCCGCCCAGATCCATCTCTCGCCGCTCCCCGAAATCGAACCAGTCGTCGTCGTTGTTACGAACACTAAGGCGTGTCGACAAGCCAATGGCCTTGCCTGAAAGCATGCGCAAATGCTGTTGTTCGAAATAGTGGAGTTCGGCACCTCTGCGACTCGCTTCGAGCAGCATCGCCAGGGAAGAGTCCTTCTTCGGCGTGATCGACCCTATCGGGTCCATCACGATGCCTATTTTCAGCGGGTTTTCAGCCATCTTTTGAGCTTATGGAGTCGTTTCTGCAGGAAGCGACCAACTATACCGTGAAATCCGACGTAAGCACCGGAAATCTCGTGATTTTGCGTATCGCGGCGCGCGTCGTAGCAGGACTTATGTCAATATGGTAAAAGTCCTTTTTCAACCTGGGGAAAACTGGTGTCAGCTAACGTATCGCGTAGCCTTAACGGGCTTAAAATATTGGTCGTGGACGACAGCAAGACCATACGCAGAACCGCAGAAACCCTGTTGTCGAAAGAGGGTTGCCAGGTTTTCACGGCGATCGATGGTTTTGACGCATTGTCCAAAATTGCCGATCACCAGCCCGACCTGATTTTTGTCGATATCATGATGCCGCGCCTCGATGGTTACGAAACCTGTTCGCTGATAAAACACAACAAGATCTTCAAGGACACGCCCGTCATCATGCTATCCAGTAAGGACGGCTTATTCGACCGTGCACGCGGACGCATCGTCGGCAGCGAACAATACCTGACCAAGCCGTTCACGAAAGATGAGCTGCTCGGTGCTATTTCTAACCAGATCAATTAAGGAATTCCAGATGGCCGTCGTACTCATCATTGATGATTCGCCAACTGAGCTGCATTTGTTTCAGAGCATGCTTGAAAAGGCAGGCTTCGACACGCTCGTTGCTGACAGCGGAGAAGAAGGCCTGAAGGCCGCAAGGACATCGCGACCGGACTGCATATTGATGGACGTCGTCATGCCCGGCATGAACGGCTTTCAGGCGACCCGCCAACTCACAAAGGATCCGATGACTGCATCCATCCCCGTCATCATAATTACGACCAAAGATCAGGAGACGGATAAAATCTGGGGCATGCGCCAGGGCGCCGTCGAGTATTTAGTGAAGCCGATTGTGGACAAAGAACTCGTCGCCATGATCAACATGGTGATGGCCGCCTGAATGAGTAGTTCCACCGATCTCGCAACTCTGGTTGAGCAACCATTTGAGTTGTTGAAGGAAATGGAATTGCGCAGTCGTGTCGCGCACGCTGGTCAAGGTGCCGGCTCCATGCCGTCCGAATGGGTTGGTGTCGGGTTTCGAATTGGCGAGGAACAGTTCGTCGCCAGTCGTGATCAGGTCCGTGAGGTCCTGATGTTGCCGGAATCCATGACGCGCGTGCCGGGTGCAAAGCGCTGGCTGCTGGGCATCGCAAATCTGCGCGGCCATTTGCTGCCATTGGTTGATCTCAAGTTAATGCTCGGCAGCGGGAGAACGACCTTGCGCCGAACGACGCGCGTCATATCAGTTAACCATCGTGAAGTACCGGCCGGACTCGTAGTAGACGAGGTCCTGGGGTTCCGGCGTTTCACGGATCATGAATTTGCAAATGAAGCTCGGGAAACAATCGTACGCTGCGATCGTTTTTTGGCCGGGGTCTACCAACGTGGTGATGATTCCTGGCCGGTTTTCAATTTGTTCGATCTAGTCGAAAGCAATGTGTTCTTGCAGGCATCTGCAGAATGAAGGTGAGTCATGGCCAGTAATATCGACAATTCATCCACTTTTAGAGCGACTGCGCTTTTTGCCGCATTCCTTCTGGTCGGTGCCGCGGCATTGATTTACCTGCAATCGGGAGGTGGCAGCCCGTCTGCACCCAGGCTCGCGGCCTTGTCGCAAGCAATTCCGGCGCAGGCCGCTCGAGCGTTACAGGGCGACGTTGGTGCATTTGATGAATTGAGCAAGAGTCTCAACAGCGTCGCGTCATTGCGCCGCAGTGGTGCGCCAGGACGTACGTCGGACTGGCAGGAACTCGAGTCACGCGCTGCAGCGATACTGGCGAAACGCAAAGAGCTTGAAGCGGTATTGAGCGCGGCAAGCCGTGCAAAAACGGACGCATCGTTGTTAGTAGAGCTCGCTGACGAACTGTTGGGCCGATCCAGCGCCACCGCGGCCATTCAGGAATTTCAGCAGCGCGCGAATCGAATTCGCGAGGCCTCCGCAAACATCCTTGACGGCGGAGCAAGCGCCGCAAGTGCGATCGCGGAAGACATTGGGTACTTGAGAAACGTTGCCAACGCGTTGAATGGCGGTGCCAGTGACCTTGATATTCGTCCGCTCAATCGCGAGAGTCGTGAAGTGGCGCTTGTGCCTGTCATCAGCAGCTTGACGAGCCTTGAGGAGCAGTCCGCGACTATCGGAGCCAATATCGCAGAGGTCAGCGGACTTGCCGATACCCGGACCGAACTCACCGCAAGCGCGGACGTATTACTCAATTCGGCGTTTGCTTCCGCTGGCGCGCCGTCCCTGTTGCCGGAAGGTCTGCGCAATTCATTGATTCCGACTGGCCTGGTCGGCGTGGCTATTCTCATGATTGTTTTGCTCATGATGTTGCACGCAAAAACGTCCGTCTTTGAAAGAGCAGCAAGGGAACAGGCGGATCAAAACGATCGTAATCAGCAGGCAATTTTGCGCTTACTTGATGAGATGGGCAGCCTCGCGGATGGCGACCTGACGGTCGAAGCGACCGTAACCGAAGACATTACCGGCACCATCGCAGATTCATTCAACTTTGCGATCGAAGAATTGCGCAAACTGGTCGCAACGGTGAACGACACGGCCATCCTGGTTGATGCGGCCACCAAGCAAACAGAGAACACCGCTGCGCATCTTGCGAAAGCAGCCGACAATCAGGCCAGGGAGATCAATGCAGCGACGGAATCCATTGTATCGATGGCTGCGTCTATTGAAGAGGTCTCCGGTAACGCCGAGCGGTCATCAGACGTTGCGCGCCACTCTGTAGAGGTCGCGCACAAGGGCGGCGAGGCAGTGCGTCGAACGATCGATGGCATGAACGCCATTCGCGAGACCATTCAGGAAACATCGAAGCGCATAAAGCGGCTCGGTGAGAGCTCACAGGAAATCGGCAACATCGTGGAGCTGATCAACGACATCGCCGAGCAGACCAATATCCTGGCATTGAATGCGTCGATTCAGGCTTCGATGGCCGGTGAAGCAGGGCGTGGATTTGCGGTCGTCGCCGATGAAGTGCAGCGACTCGCTGAACGATCGACGAACGCCACCAAGCAAATCGAAGTGTTGGTCAGAACGATCCAGGCCGATACCAACGAAGCCGTCGTTTCGATGGAACGCAGCACGACCGACGTTGTGGGCGGGGCCTTATTGGCAGAAAACGCCGGAGCGGCGCTCGATGAGATCGAACAGGTGTCCAACCAGATCGCGAGTTTGGTGCAAAATATTTCCAGCTCCGCTCGACAACAAGCAGGAGCCGCCGCCGATGTGACCAGGCGTACGACTCGCTTGCGTGAAATTGGTGCGCAGACCGGCAAGGCGACGTCAGCAACAGCGGCGTCGATCTCGAAACTCTCAGAGCTCGCGACGCAACTTAGAAAGACAGTCGAGGGATTCGCGCTGCCACCCGATATGATGCGAACTAGTGCATTAACCCGATCGTCGTCCAACGTTCAGCGTCCCGCGCCGGATCAGCCACCAGCCGCCAGTCGGATAACGGCCGGGTAATCGCCGGCGAGACACAGACGACAAGATGACCGGAGACACAGGCATTCATGAGCAGATGATCGGCGACGACAGCAAGAACGGCGCTCTCAGCGCGCTTTCGATCGTCGGCAACGAGCTCATGGAGACCATTCGCAACGCGCATCTCGCGTTGGAAGACTGCGTTGATGGGCGGGGTGGCACGGCGGCGCTAAAACGTTCTGGCGAATTACTACACCAGGCCCGCGGTGCACTACGAATCACCGAAACTTACGGCGCTGCTCTGCTAGTTGAAGAGATGGAGCTGGCCTGCGATTACCTGGTTGGTTTGCGTATTGGCAAGGGGCGTGATGATGGTCTCGATGCGCTGACCCGCGCGATGGTGCAGCTGCCGGCGTATGTTGAGCGCCTGATGGCCGGGGGCCGGGATATCGCCCTGGTATTGCTACCTATGCTGAATGACTTGCGTGCAGCACGCGGCGAACCATTGTTGTCCGAAGGCACATTACTGCTGCTTAATTTGTCGCCGAGCCGATCGAAGAGAAAGGATGCACCTCGTGAAGGGAGTGGCGAAGATCCGGTGTTGGTTGCCAAACGATTGCGCCCGAAATTTCAGCTGGCGCTGCTCGGATGGATTCAGGGCGGCGACAACAAACGCCACCTCGATACTCTGACGAAAGTTTCTGCGGCACTGGAAAATTCGTCCACGCGCGACGACATGTATCAGCTCTGGTGGGTGGTGTCGGGCGTTCTGGAAGCTTTGCAAAACGGCGGGCTGGAAACGTCCATCGCGGTCAAACGACTGCTGGGTCAGACTGACCGGCAACTCAAATACATCATTGATGAAGGCCTGACCGCTTACGAACGTCACCCGGTCGACGATTTATTGAACAATCTTCTCTATTATGTCGCACGTGCGAGCAGCACTGGTGACCGGATTAGCGAAATCCGCGCGGCATTCAACCTTTCCGAGTTACTGCCCGGAGATGAACAGGTTGAGGAAGCGCGGGAGGCACTTTCGGCTCCCAGCGCGAAGCTCATGCAGACGGTTGCCGCCGCAATCAAGGAAGACCTGAGCCGCGTCAAGGATGTGCTGGATATTTTTGTTCGCACCGGCATGAACAAGTCGTCGGAGCTCATACCACAGCTCGAGCTTCTGAAGAAAATAAGCGACACACTCGGCGTATTGGGGCTCGGCGAATTGCGCGGCAATGTCGAAGGCGAGATTGACAGACTCAAGTCTGTTGTTGAGCGCGGCGGAGTGGCGAATGACCAGGTAATTCTGGATATCGCATCGACATTGTTGCGCGTAGAAGACCGCCTTGATCAACAACTCCTGCGCCTCACAGCGCCCCGCGAACCGGGCAGCTCCGCCAAGCCCGCTGACGATGACGGAGAGTTTCAGAAGGTAACTGAGTCAGTGATGCGAGAGTGCATAATCAATCTCGCACGCATCAAGGAAACCATCAGTCAAAGTTTCACCTCACCGTCCGCGTCTCAGGGCCTTGATAGCGTCCCGTCACTGATACGAGGCATCAAGTCCGGGCTGTTGCTACTCGACAAGACTCGTGCAATGGAGGTCGTGGACCGTGTCGGGCGACTGGTTACAGCCATGCTCAATGCGGGTGGTCCGCACATTCTGAATCAAAAAGAAACAGATCGTCTCGCCGACGTCATCGTGAGTATTGAGTACTACATGGAGACTGTTAAGGCGGGACGCAGCGAGCCCTGGTATATGCTCGACAACGCGGAAGCCTGTCTTGCGGTGCTGCGTGATGTCGAGGCGCGCCTGCGCGAACTTAACGAGAAAAATAGTGCCGCGGTCGAGGTGACACAAAAACTGTCGATTGAAGGAATTGCAGAGCGTGCAGCGGAGGCTTTGCAGGATGCGCCCTCGAACTTGCCGTCACAGGCAACTGCCGTTATTCCGCTGCCGGTTATCTCTCGACACAGGGAGCATGTCGATCCGGAGTTGATCGAAATCTTCATCGAAGAGGCGAAGGAAGAGATCGCTTCGATCAAACGCCGTTTGCCGGCCTGGGCGGCATCGCCCGACGTTATGGAGATGCTTATTACCGTCAGGCGCTCTTTCCATACGCTTAAAGGGAGTGGTCGGATGGTCGGCGCGGAGCGTATCGGCGAATATTGCTGGTCCGTCGAGAATCTGCTCAACCGCTTGATCAATCGGACATTGTTGCGTACGCCGCCGATGATCGATTTTATCCAACTCGCTGCGGCCGCGTTGCCGGAACTCGTTGAGCAACTGGAAGTGGGCACGGAGCCGAAGTCCAACATCAATTTATTCATTGCGCGTGCGAAGGCATTCGCCGACGGTGACCCCAATGCGGCGGTCCTGACCATTGCGGAACCGCTCAACAAAGAGCCAGTCCGGGAGGAGCCTGCTCCGGAAATGGACCCGGTTCTTTACGATATATTCTCCAAGGAAACAGCTGGGCACCTGAAGGTCATTACCGACTATCTTGCGGCTTGCGAAGGCCATGAGCCGCCGTTTGATGTTACCGACAAACTGCATCGCGCCTGCCATACATTGCACGGCAGTGCGAATATGGCCAATGTCGAGCGCGGGGTTGCGGTCGCTGCCGTATTAAATCGATTCGTACGCCATGTTTACGACCACAAGATTGGTTTTCAACGATCGGGCCTTGATGCGCTGCGAGCTGCGGCGCGGGCACTTGCGACGATCGTCAGGGATATCAACAATCCGGTGAAGGATCGTGCTGATTACACCGCATTGATCGACCACATAAGTAAAATTTCGGATGCGGTGCGCTCGGGCGCGAGCCCTCTACCGCAGCCGAAATCAGAACCTGCGAAGGTCGCTCCCCGACCCGTCGTCGTCGAAGAAGAAAGCGACGACGCGGAATACGATGCCGAAATTGCCGCCATATTCACCGAGGAATCTGCAGAACTACTTGAGGAAGCGGATCAAGCGCTGATTGCCTGGTCGAAAGATCGATCGGCGCGGCCGATGGAAGAGCTCAAGCGGCACCTGCATACGCTGAAAGGCGGCGCCCGCATGGCCGGCATTACAGCCATGGGCAATCTAAGTCACGAACTTGAAACCTTGTTGATCTCGGTGGATGAGAAGCGCGTCAAGGCGACCCCCGCCGTTGAGGAGCTACTGCAGCGCAGTATCGATGAACTGCATCGTATGCGTGACACAGTGATTGCCGGCAAGCCGGTCAGATCCGCCACTGAATTGGAACAACGCATCCAAAACGCGAATGCCGGTTTTGAGGTCGCCGACGATGCCGATGTTGAGGTCGCCTCTGCCGATACCAATGTCGAGGAAGCGCCGTCAGTTGAATTCACTATTGAGCCGGACGACACCGTAAGCATGGTGATTGTCGATACACCGCTGGCGGCAGAGCTCGAGGAACTAACGCGCGAAAAAGCCGCTGCCGCCGAGCGACCTGTCGAATCGGAGCCAGAATTTGAGTTTGAGCTGGAACGGGAGCCCGAGCCCGAGCCCGAACCGGAGCCCGAGCCCGAGCCCGAACCGGAGCCCGAACCGGAGCCCGAACCCGAACCCGAACCCGAACCGGAGCCCGAACCCGAACCCGAACCG
Source organism: Woeseiaceae bacterium (assembly GCA_022866645.1). Classification (GTDB taxonomy): domain Bacteria; phylum Pseudomonadota; class Gammaproteobacteria; order Steroidobacterales; family Woeseiaceae; genus UBA1847. The sequence continues at coordinate 18,669 of JALHUQ010000315.1, forward strand.
GAGCCCGAACCGGCACCGGAACCGGCACCGGAACCAAAACCCGGGCCGCCACGAAAAGCGCCCGCTGAGGTTCGGTCAATTCGTCAACCCGAGGCGCGCCAGGAATTCGCGCGTATCGATGCGGAGTTGCTCGAAGATTTGCTCAATGCCGCTGGCGAAATCAGCATCTATCATTCCCGACTGAGTCAGCAGGTCAGTACTTTCGAGTTCCACGTTGAGGAGCTCGAACAGACGGTACTGCGCTTGCGCGAGCAGCTACGAAAACTCGAGAACGAAACTGAAGCGCAGATCATGCACAGTCACCAGGACACTCTGGTGGCGCGCGATTTCGATCCGCTCGAGCTGGATCGTTATTCAACCATTCAACAGTTGTCCCGCGCATTGGCCGAGTCGGCCAACGACCTTAGTAGCCTCAAAGACCTGTTGCGGACCGTGACAGGTGAGGCTGAAGCGTTGCTCGTACAACAATCGCGGGTTACAGCGGAATTACAAGATGGCCTGATGCGAACGCGCATGGTGCCTTTCGAGCGTCACGTCGGCCGGTTGACCCGACTGGTACGGCAGGTTGCGGATGAAGCGGGTAAGCGCGCCGAACTCGTTGTCGAGGGAGCGTCGGGCGAATTGGATCGTCAGGTCCTCGACAAGATGTTGCCGCCGTTCGAGCACATGTTGCGAAACGCAATCGTGCACGGAATTGAAAAATCGGCAGAACGTCAGGCCGCCGGCAAACCCGCGGCAGGCCGGATCGCCATACGCCTGCACCGCGAAGGCGCTGAGATGGTTATCGATGTCGCTGATGATGGCGCGGGTCTTGCCGTCGAGGCGATTCGCCGTAAGGCCTACGAGCTTGATCTGCTCAAGCAGGACAGCAAAGTCACTGACGACGAAATAATGCAACTCATCCTGACGCCGGGGTTCACAACGGCGACTACGGTTACGCAGTCCGCAGGTCGTGGCGTGGGTATGGACGTTGTTGCCAATGAAGTGAAGAAACTGGGCGGCTCATTACGAATCAGCTCCGTTACTGGCCAAGGAACAAATTTCACGGTGCGTTTGCCATTTACGCTCGCGATTACGCAGGCGTTGATCGTTCGAACCGGCGAAGAGATTTATGCGCTGCCATTACCGACGGTTGAAGGTGTGGCGCGAATTCCACGCAGGGAACTGGAGAACCTGCTCAGCCAGACTGAGCCGAGTTACCAGTACGGCGAAGAGACCTACAAGTTCCGGCATCTCGGCATGTATCTGGGTGGCCAGGCGGCCAAATTGCCGGAAGAAGAGCCGCACGTTCCCGTCATACTGGTTCGCGCGGGTGACTACTCCGCGGCTTTGCTGGTCGACGAAATGCTCGCGAGCCGCGAGATAGTTGTGAAGGGGGTTGGTCCGCAGCTGGCGGGTATTCGCGGCGTATCCGGTGCAACCATCCTGGGTGATGGCAGCATCGTTCTGATTCTGGACATTCACGCTCTCGTTCGGACCGGCGCTCCTGTTGTCGAGCTGAAGAAGGCCGCACCGACACCCAGCGATGACCGACCGCTGGCGCTGGTTGTGGATGACTCAATTACAGTGCGCCGCGTTACAGAGCGAGTCCTGCAGCGGCACGGAATGCGTTGTATTACAGCAAAAGACGGCCTGGATGCGATTGCCGTACTGCAAGAGGCGAAACCCGACATCATTCTGCTCGATATCGAGATGCCACGAATGGACGGCTACGAGTTTGCCTCGCATGTACGGAACGACCCACGCTTCGCGACGGTGCCCATCATCATGATTACGTCGCGCGTCGGTGATAAACATCGCGCCCGCGCTATCGAACTGGGCGTAAACGATTACCTGGGCAAGCCGTATCAGGATGCGCAGCTACTGGACGCCATACGTCGCCAGTTGGAAGAAAGAGGGATTGAATTGCAATGAGTGCCGAGGCAGAAGAACTGTACAGCCTGCTAGTCCCGCTATCTGAGGATCGCTTGATTGTGCCGCGTGCCTGCGTTGCAGAGGTCGTCCGCTTTTCCAAAGTCGAAACCGAAGAAGGCGCTCACGAATGGATGATGGGAAGGATCAACTGGAATGGCCGATCATTACCGGTGATCTCTTTCGAAGGGGCTATCGGCAAGAACGTACCGATAGCCACAGGTCGTACGCGAGTTGTGGTGTTTTATGCGAACACCGGGCAGCTCCGGACCGGGTACTTCGGCATACTGACTCAGGGCTTCCCGCAGCTCGTCCGAGTGAATCGCGACGTACTGAAGCTCGAAGCGAAGGATGGCTGGCCCGAAAATGCACCCATACTTTGCCGCGTGCGCATGATTAATGAGTTTCCGATGATTCCGGACCTCGAAAAAATCGAGGCCATGTTAGCGAGAGAGTCGCTGCAGGCATAAGCTTGCTAGCGCAAGTCGCCCCACAAAGACTGCAGTACGGAAAGCGCCGCGATTGCGGCGGATTCGGTGCGCAATACACGCGGCCCTAACGAAACCGCCTTGAATCCGGAAACTTCCGCGTCGCTACACTCCGTGGCGCTGAATCCCCCTTCGGGGCCGATCATCAGGCACACCTTGGTCTGTGGCGCAGCGAGGCTCGCCAATGAGCTTGTCGCGCCGGGAGTCAGTATCAATTCTGCGTCGACTGCTTGCGGTTTGGAACCAAACCAGGATTTCAACGGCAATGGCGTGTCGATCAACGGCAGCCGCGTACGACCCGACTGTTCGCACGCGCTGGCCGCAACCTTTTGCCAATGCTCACGGCGCTTTTCAGCGCGATCCGGATCGAGCTTTACGACGCCGTACTCGGTTAGCACGGGCGTGATGCGCTTTACGCCCAGCTCGGTGGCCTTTTGCACCACGATGTCCATGCGCTCGCCACGTGAAATGCCCTGCACAAGGTGAATTTTCAGTGGTGATTCCGTACCTGCTTCGACGCTGTTGCCGAGAGTCAGGCTTACCGAGCTCTTGCTTATGCGCAATATGGTTGCCGGCCACTCCGGACCCTCGCCATTAAAGACCGTAACGCGGTCGCCAATACGGGCGCGCAGCACCTTTCCGAGATATCGCGAGCGATCCCCGTCAAGTTCGATCTCGGCGCCGTTGATCAATGCGCCGGAAACAAATAGCCTCGTACTCATGTCTTCGAAATCATGCCTGAACTGAACGTGCCGAGCGAATATACCGTCAATCCGACCACCGGGCTGATCGAGCCGGCGAGGCTATGTCTGAGCCCGAATCGGGACGCGCGTCCTGACGGCGCCTCGCTCGACATGATTGTCCTTCATGGCATCAGTCTGCCGCCCGGGAAATTTGGCGGTACTGAAATCGAAGCCTTGTTCCTGAACCAGCTCGATTGGGACGCACATCCCTACTTTGCTGAGATTCGCGGCATGCAGGTTTCCGCACATTTGCTCATCCGGCGCGATGGTGCGGTGTTGCAGTTCGTGCCGTTTAATGAACGCGCCTGGCATGCGGGTGAGTCGAATTTTCGGGGCAATGCGCGCTGCAATGACTTTTCAATCGGAATCGAACTCGAGGGCGAAGATGAGACGCCGTATGACGATCGCCAATATAAAGTGCTGACATCCGTGCTGCAGGCCTTGGCGGTGGCCTATCCGGACATCACGCCCCGCGAGCTCGCGGGTCATTGTGATATTGCTCCCGGTCGCAAGAGCGATCCAGGTCCTGCATTCGATTGGCTGCGCTTGTATGATGCGCTTGGGGAAACATCCGAGAACAACCGCTCATGCACCTGATCGCATTGCTTATTGGACTGCTAATAGAACGACTCGCAACGCAGTTTTTTCATTGGCGGCGTATGCGCTGGGTGGACCGCCTCATCGACGCCGGATTTCACCAGGCCGAACGCTTCAGTCACTGGCCGGCGGTGATACCTGTTCTCATCCTGGTCCTGCTTCTGGTACTGCCGGTTTTTGCGATCATGTACACCCTGGGCGACACACTACAGGGCTTCACCTATTTAATACTCGCCATCGTCGTATTGTTATTTTCTATTGGGCCCCAGGACATCGGCGAGGAAGTGGTTGAATACTGCAAAGCGCTGCAGTCCGAAGATGAAGAGCAGATTCAGGTAGCAGCTAAAGCGATCATCGAAGGCGAAGTGCCACTCGATGATCGCGAACGTATTGCCCGTGTGGAGGCGGCGGTCTGCGTGCAAGCGAACAATCGGCTGTTTGCGGTTGTATTCTGGTTCGTCGTCCTGGGCGCTGTTATGAGTACTATCGGTCCGCTGGCAGCCTGGACCTATCGCGTTACAGATCTGATTCGGCGGCGGGCAGTATTCAGCGCCACGCGCAATAGTGAGACCGGCAGTAATTTGGAACGAGTTCGAAATGCGGCTGAACGCGTGCACGCTCTCTTGGCGTGGGTGCCGGCGCGTCTGACAGCGCTCGGTTATGCGACAGCGGGGCATGCTGACAATGCCATCGCGGCGATGCGCGAACCGACTGATGATCGCGATGCAACTATGTCCGAACACAGTGAACACCTGCTCGCCCGGGTCGGCGTTGCCGCGTTAGCCTTGCAGGACAGGGATGATGAAACGACCACCGAGCGCGGCATCCGAGGTGCCATGGCAGCAAACCAACTCGTATTTCGATTGTTGTTGATCTGGGCTGTCATTATTGCCGCAATGACCTTGTACGGCCTAACGCGGTGAAACCCGGGTTGGTACTATTGGCGACGCTGGTCGTCGTTGTTGCTTGCTCTGAAAAGCCAGAGGCTCCGCCGGCGCCAGCGACGGCTGAGCGCATCGTTTCACTCGCTCCCAATCTCACCGAACTTCTGTTTACGGTAGGTGCCGGTTCCCAACTGGTTGCTGTTAGCGCCTGGTCTGACTATCCCCGTGAGGTCCTTGAGCTGCCGGTTGTAGGCGACGCTTTTACTGTCGATCAGGAGCAACTCGCGCTAAGTAATCCCGACCTGCTACTCGTCTGGGAAAGCGGTACGCCGGCTCACGTCGTTGATGACTTGCGAGGTCTCGGCTACAACGTTGTCCGGATTCGGACGCGCAGTCTGAATGACGTCGCCGATGCCCTGGTTCAAATCGGCGAGCTGACAGGGCACGTTGCTGAGGCGGAGAAGGCGGCAGCAGTTTACCGTGGCGAACTGCAATCCTTGCGCGACCGATATTCAAGTCTTCCTCAGATACGCGTCTTCTATCAGGTAGCGGCACGTCCCTTGTACACGATCAACAATGAGCATTACATCAGCGAGTTGATTTCGGTTTGTGGTGGAGAAAACATCTTCAAAGATCTCAGCGATCTGGCGCCGACCGTCGATGTTGAGGCCGTTGTCGATCGAGACCCTGAAGTCTTGCTGGCCAGTACTGAGGCTGGCGACGATGCTTTCGCCGAATGGGGGCGCTGGCCAGAAATGTCGGCGAATCGCATAGGCAATCATTTCCTGCTTCCCGCAGATGAGATTGGTCGAGCGACAACGCGGGTCATCATTGCCGGCAATGCCATGTGTCTGGCGCTGCAACAGGCGCGCATCAATCGCGATTCAGCGGCGCGGGGCTGACACCGACGATTCGGCGTGCCGATTCCGTTCAGCCTGCGTTTAAGAAAAATTCATACTGGGTTAAGCGTCCCCGCCATATCCTGCAAGCGAACGACAAAGGAACGTTTGCAAGGAGACCGTCATGGATATCGTATATGCAGCAGAGAAACCCAGTATCGCGACACTCTTGAGTGAGTACACAAAGCGCCGGGTGCGACCGGACGAGATCGATGTTTCAGAAAATCCGAACGAGACAGGAAGTTTCTTTATCGGCTTTCGCCTGGACCATTACGTGTTGTCGCCGAATGGCACGATTGAGTCGGACGCCTCCAGGACTGGTATCTAGGTATCAGCTCCTGAGTGCCGCCTGACCAAAGCCGCGGGTCAAATAAACGGTGTTTTCGTCGACTCTTTCTTTAACCTTTTCGCGGCCTTATTCTCTTTCGGAGTCAGTGCCGGTTTCTTCTTGGCTTCTTTGACGGAATTACGTTCTTTGGTCATGATTGTCGCTCCTTCTCAATGGCACATTAGACACCCATTCGAACGACTTAATCAATGTGTCGTAACGGGCTATTAGACACCGCAATAAGGGTGCCTCAACGGTGGAGTCCGTCTGGCCACCCGAGGTAAGTCACGCGATCGAGCGAAGAAACCAGAATTCGCCTGCCATCGCTGTAGCGTATTTCAAGACGGTCCAGCGACAGCGGATTTGAATTTCATAGATGTCACCTTTTCATTCGATTATCTCTAGCCGTCGCTGGCGCCCTGTTCCTGATCGGTCGCTGCCACACGATCTTTGATCGCTTCAAGGCGTGACCTGACCAAAGATTGAAATTCCAGACGCCAGTCCGGTTCATTCACTTTCAGCCATTCCTGCACGCCACGATTCCTGAGCAGGTCGTCGAGTAAGCGTTGGGTGCCTCCAAATTCCTGGGGGTCGTGATCCACCAATAAATGGCGAATGTACCCACCCTGCATGGAATTGAAGATGTTTCGAATGAGCATTCCAAATCGGAATTTTTCCATCGCGTTCAAATTGTTTTGGCTTTTGAATCCACTCAGTAACAGATCGGACAGCTCGGGGTGTAATAACAGCAATTCGCGGATACGATTGCCCGACTCTATGTTGCGCTCGAGTGCAGCCAGTTGATTCGCTTCGACATTGCGAACCGCCTGCTGCGTATTCTGGCGTATTTGAATTCCGACATAGATGAACGAAACCAATATTGCGATCGCGCCAGCCGCTTCGGATATCGCGCCCAGTGCTTCCCAGTTCATGCTTGCATCCTAGCGGTTCCGATTCCAGAGCACTTCCTGTCCCGATTCTGCGCGCGCCAAGACGCGCGCAATAACAAACAACAGATCGGATAAGCGGTTCAGGTATATCCCCGTCTCTGCCCGGACTTCTTCGACTCCGGCGAGCGTCGCAACACGCCGTTCTGCCCGACGCACAATCGTTCGTGCAAGATGACAGGCCGCCGCTGCAGGGCCGCCGCCCGG
>JALHUQ010000316.1 GCA_022866645.1 Woeseiaceae bacterium
GAAGTATTGCTGCAACGTTACAGCGAGTCACGACGCAGACACCCGCTCGCGACACACGGCGCAGAATTGCGCATCGCGATAGAAGCTGAGCGCGAGATTCTCGCGCGGATCAATGACGCGGCGGATCTGATCATTGACACCTCACGAACCAGCATTTACGAGCTGGCCGATGTCATTCGTCAGCGTGTCGATAGTCGAAAATCGGAATCTCTGTCGGTCCTGATCGAATCGTTCGGCTTCAAACACAGAATCCCGGCGGACGCCGACTTCGTTTTCGATACGCGGTGCCTGCCGAATCCCTATTGGTCGGCCGCATTGCGCGGACTAACGGGTCTGGATCAGGAAGTTATCGAATTCCTCGACGCCGCGGACGATTTCAATGCAATGTATAAAGATATCGTCGCATTTCTTGATCGCTGGATACCGCGGTTTGAGGACGCCCATCGGGGTTATCTGACGATCGCCATCGGTTGCACCGGCGGCCAACACCGGTCGGTACATATGGCCGAAAAAATCGCCACCGAATTGCGCAAGAAGCACGAACCGGTTCTCACCCGCCACAACAACATCAGCCATCGTCGTCTCCAGCCGGACTAAGCTGCTAGACTCCGGCGCCATGGAAGCGCGCGACCAAAAACGGGACAACCTCGAAAAACTAGGCCTGCTGCTGGACGGCGGTCGTATGCGTTCGGCAAGGGTCATGGTTAACAGCCTGCACCCGTCGGAACTTGCACGGTTGCTTGAGTCTTTGCCGCGGAAAAGACGCGCCGTACTTTGGGAGCTCGTCGATCCCGAAATTGGCGGCGATGTACTGGTCGAGGTATCCAATGCGGTTCGCGAAGACCTTATCGAGGGCATGCGAACCGAAGAGCTGATCGCCGCCGTTGAAGGTATGCAGGTCGACGATCTCGCCGACCTGCTGATCGACCTGCCGGAAGCCGTCACTCAGGAAGTCTTGCAGTCGCTCAATAAGCAGGACCACGATCGCGTCCAACAGGTTCTCGCTTACGACGAACAAAGCGCCGGCGGCCTGATGAATGTCGATATCGTGACTATTCGCCCGGATGTCACACTGGAGGTTGTTGCACGTTATTTGCGATTCGTTGGAAAAATTACGGACGGCACTGACTCAATATTTGTGGTGAGTCGGGATAACACCTACATCGGCTCGTTGTTTTTGTCGAGATTGCTGACTGGCGATAGCAGCGAGATGGTTGCCAACGTGATGTCGACAGACACAACGCCAATTTCCGCCGACACGCCATCTACCCAGGTTGTGTGGGAATTCGAAAATCACGATCTATTGTCCGCGCCGGTCGTTGACAGTGATTTCCGCGTACTAGGGCGTATTACGATCGATGACGTCGTCGACGTGATTCGAGAAGAAGCCGAGCACTCGTTGATGAGTGCCGCTGGCCTGGATGAAGAGGACGATATGTTCGCGCCAGTCTTCAAGAGTACCGGCCGTCGCGCTTTGTGGCTCGGTATCAACCTCGCTACCGCGTTCCTGGCCGCTGCCGTTGTCGATGTGTTCCAGACCACAGTCGACAAAATTGTACTGCTGGCAGTACTGATGCCAGTAGTGCCCAGCATGGGTGGTGTCGCGGGCTCTCAATCTTTGATCATCATCACGCGCGCGATTGCCCTTGGCCAGATAAACAAAGACAACGTGGGCGGCATACTCAGAAAGGAATTGATGGTGGGCGTCTTGAACGGTATTGGTTGGGCGACGGTCGTTTCGCTGTTGACGTTTCTGTGGTTTGAGGAATGGCGGATCGGCGCAATCATCGGGGCCGCGATGATCATCAATCTTTTCGTCGCAGCACTCGCCGGATTCAGCATTCCCTTAATATTGAAACGTCTGAACGTCGATCCGGCACTCGCGGGAGGTGTGGTACTGACCACCGTCACGGACGTTATTGGATACTCGGCCTTCCTCGGCCTCGGCGCCGCATTTCTGCTTTGATATACGGTGACAGTGACCGTATATCGGTCACGGGGATCAGGTGTCGTCGGAATGAAATGAACTGAGATCCTTTTTGATCCAGTCAGGTGCGTACAGTCTCGGAACTTTTGCTCCGGAAACGAAATCCAGTAACTGATCCTTTACCTTCATTGCGTCGTGGTAGCCAAGCGCGATCAGCTCCCGGGTGAATGCCCGCTCAAATAGCAGAAAGCTTAACAGCTTGCTCTCTCGTGGGGTCTTGCCGCCGATCCCGCGCAACAGAGCACGAATGGCGAACGGCAATTCCCGACGATGTCGAAACGCGATCTCGCGAAGGTCTTTGCTGGGTACCACGAGCATCGTGTCGATCGGCCGGAAATTCGCGACCGATCCGCTGCGATGCTGCTCCGGTATCGAGTCGATGAGCTCATTGAGACGCGTAATTCGCTCAAGATCTGAGTACAAGCCGTCCATGAACAAGGTATCCAGAATGTAACCAGCAATTTGCGCGAAGCTCGGCGGTCGACCGAGTTCTGTCGGTTCCTTTTCCCCCGTTTCATCGCGAATGCCGATGACCAGGATTCTGTCAGCTCCCAGATGCACGGCGGGGCTCAGCGGCGTTGCCTGACGCATTGCACCATCGCCAAAGTAATCATAGCCGATGCTTTGCGGCGCAAAAATCAAAGGTACGGCGATACTTGCCATTATGTGATCAAGACCGAGCTCAGTGCGTTTTCCGAGGCGTCGCGTTCGATCCCAATCGCGCAGGCCGTCGACGCCCTCAAAAAACGTCTTCGACCGCGCCGACCCGTATCCGGCCGCCGTGACCGCGATGGCGTCGAGATAGCCGTTATCGATCGCGGTCTGGATTCTTGGGAAGTGCACATTGCGGCTGAGAAGTTCGCGCAGCGGTGCATTGTCCAGTAAGGATTTCGGTGTACCCACCAGCCAGCCGCCGAGAACGATCGATGATAGCCAGTGCAGACTGCTTTTTAGCATAGTCAGGTGGTCGGTTTTGTAGACCTGCTCACAGCGGAAATGAGACCAGACGTACTCAAGTTCCGTGACCGCAGACCGAAAATTCCCGGCTTTTGACGCCAGAACCACCGAACTCACTGCGCCCACCGAGGTGCCACTGATGACGCGAAAGGGATTCCTGCTCGTCCTCGGCAATAATTCGGCAATCGCCTTGAGCACACCAACCTGAAAGGCACCGCGTGCGCCGCCGCCCGGAAGTACCAGGGCCGTTTTGGTCGATTCAGATAGATGGGTCATGTGCTTTTGTCAAAGTGTTACGGATCGCCCACAAGCAAAGGAGTATAATGCCACTCTTGCTGGCAAGACCGGACACTTTAGGTACCAGCCTCCAAATACGGACCCAAATGATGAAGCGTTTTATTACAGTAGCCGTTGTCGCTCTAGTCGCCACCGCCTCTGCATTGCTTTTCACTTCTCTCGGTATCGCCAACGATCAGCCCGTGCTTGGTGCCCCGGCGCCTGAGTTCGAGCTCGCCGACCAGGAAGGCCAGTTGCATTCGCTCGAGGACTATCGAGACCAATGGGTCGTCCTGTATTTTTATCCGAAAGACGAGACCCCGGGTTGTACCACCGAGGCCTGTGAATTTCGTGATAATATTTTTGCGTTTCGCGACCTCAATGCCCAGATACTGGGCATTAGCCTCGACGACACCGAATCACACAAAGCGTTTGCCGAGAACCACAGCCTGCCATTTCCGCTACTCGCTGATATTGACGGCGAGATATCAGCGGCGTACGGCGTGAAGACACGCATGTTCGGTATGACCGTTGCGAAAAGGCAAACGTTTATCATCGGTCCGGAAGGCAACATCGCGAAGCATTATGTGACGGTGAAACCTGGGCAACATTCGGCTGAAATACTGGCTGACCTGAAAGCACTGAGCGCCGGCATCCAATAAAGAGCCTTCGGCTCTCAGTGCAGAGCCTTCATGCCCTCATCAAGGCCTGCGATTGTCAGCGGGTACATTCGATCATCCATTAAGTCCCGAACCAGCTTCACAGACGGCGTGTAATCCCATCTGGCTTTCGGTTCCGGATTCAACCAGATCGCTTTCGGATAAATCTTCAGCAGTCGTTTCATCCAGACAGCGCCGGGCTCTTCATTCCAATGCTCAACACTCCCACCCGGATAAGCTATTTCATAGGGGCTCATTGTCGCATCACCAACAAAAATCAGTTTGTAGTCTGATGCGTATTTGTGCGTTATATCGAGCGTCGGCGTTTTTTGCGTTTGCCGGCGGCGATTATCTTTCCACATATTTTCGTATACGAAATTGTGAAAATAGAAATACTCAAGATGCTTGAATTCGCTGCGCGCGGCCGAGAACATTTCTTCGCAAATACGCACGTGGTCATCCATCGAACCGCCAATGTCGAGACACAGGAGGACTTTTACAGCGTTGTGGCGCTCCGGGACCATACGGATATCCAGCATCCCTCCGTTGCGGGCGGTCTTGTCAATCGTATCGTTCAAATCCAGTTGGTCTGCGGCGCCCTCTCGCGCGAACTTCCGCAATCGGCGCAAAGCCACTTTGATATTACGAGTTCCGAGTTCAACTGAGTCATCAAGGTTGCGGTATTCGCGCTTGTCCCAGACTTTCACAGCACTGCGATTTCGCGAACCTTGCTGGCCGATGCGGACGCCCTCCGGATTGTACCCGTAGGCGCCAAACGGTGACGTACCTGCTGTCCCAATCCACTTGCTGCCACCTTCGTGGCGCTCGTCCTGTTCGTCGAGACGCTCCTGCAAAGCTTTCATGAGCTCTTCAAATCCGCCCATCGACTCTATGAGATTGCGCTCTTCTTCCGATAAGGATAATTCAGCCTGACGCCGCAGCCATTCCTCCGGAATCTCTCGCATCAAGTCGGACAGGGAGTCGTCGACACCCTTGAAATACGCGCCAAAAATCCGATCAAATCGGTCGAGATGCGCCTCGTCTTTTACTAACGACGTTCTTGCGAGGAAATAGAAATCCTCCACGCTCTGTCCAGCGAGCCCACTTTGCAATGCTTCGTGCAATGTCAGAAGCTCGGTGATGGACGTCTTCATGCCGCCTTCGCGTAACTTGTAAAAAAATGGAATCAGCATGGATAGTACCGCGTGCCGCTACTACGGATTCGTGCGCCGATCGAGAAACACCAGCTGCTCGAACAGATGTACATCCTGCTCATTCTTGAGCAGTGCACCATACAAGGGTGGAATTGCACTGCGTGAATTCTCGCTTCGCAGTGCTTCGATCGGGATGTCTTCGGCCAACAACAACTTGATCCAGTCGAGTAGTTCTGACGTCGACGGTTTTTTCTTCAAGCCACGTACATCTCTCACCTTGTAAAACGCGTTCAAAGCCGCGCTGAGCAACTCTTTCTTGAGACCAGGGAAATGGACATCAACGATTTTTGCCATGGTCCCCTGATCAGGAAACTTGATGTAATGGAAAAAACAGCGTCGCAGGAAAGCATCCGGCAACTCCTTTTCATTGTTGCTGGTGATTACGATGATGGGACGATTCCGCGCCTTGACCAGCTTCTTCGTTTCATAAACATAGAACTCCATACGATCGAGTTCTTGCAGCAGATCATTGGGAAACTCAATGTCCGCTTTGTCGATCTCATCAATCAGCAATACCGGCTGCCGTTCTGACTCGAACGCCTCCCAGACTTTGCCCGGCATAATGTAATTTGCGATGTCGTGAACCCTGTCATCGCCGAGTTGTGAGTCTCTCAAACGAGCTACCGCGTCGTATTCGTAAAGGCCTTGCTGCGCTTTTGTCGTCGACTTGATATGCCATTCGTAAAGCGGTTTGCCGAGCGACTCGGCGACCTCGACAGCGAGTTGCGTCTTGCCGGTGCCAGGCTCGCCTTTGATGAGTATCGGGCGCTGCAATGTCACTGCCGCATTGACGGCCATACTCAGGTCGTCAGTCGCGATGTAGGAGCGCGTTCCCGTAAATTTGTTGTCAGCCATTGATCTGTTTCCGGTTGGTGCTACAACGCCATCTTAACGCCTGTCCGGGGTCAACGTCAGCGTATGGACTGCAATGCCTGGCAAAAACGGGCTAGGCAGCCCTTTTACCCAATCGGAATGCCCGGCGTCGTAGTACTCGGACAAGGGATGGCCGCTTTGCCCGGTCGGCATGTGCAACAGGCCATTCGCTTCGTCTCCAGGAGACACGGAAAAACGCTCCGATGCGCCAAATGTCGGTCCTTGAGCTTTCGGCATATTGACGTCGCCGTTGAGTTCATCGAGCGGCATGTCGAGGTACGCGCCCAGTAACGGAATACTCCGGCTTAATGGATGACGAATCGCCGCGGTATTGACCTCGCCCCACGTACGGGACGACAACGGCCCTTCAAAATTGTCTTTGAAGTAATCGATGTTTTGCTGCACAGCGGCCAACAGGAATTGACCCCAATCGTTGTAATTGGCCGGCAACATGTGCAACGGACGCTCCGTCACCAGCGACCAAAGCGCCGCTTCAAACTGGTTGCTCTTGAGCAAATTGACGTCTTCACCGTAGGCCTCGCGTACCGGGGTCATCAAAGCATGAAAAACACGTCGTTCGACCTCGAGGCGAAATGCCCTTACCAGTCGATAACCCACGGACTCGGGCGCAGCTCGGGGAATCCAGTCGTCTACCAGACGTCGATATTCGGCCATGTCGGGGTTGCCAGCGACCGCCTCTTCGTCAAGTACGTTGAGCAAAAGCTCCCGCCATGGCGACAGGAACAAGGCCCGATCATCGTATTGGATCGCGAGCATATCACCCGGCGTGAACGACTCTTTTGCAAACAGGCTGTTTCGAATTTGCTGCGCTCGTGCGCCAAGGTCATAGCCGCCGTCGCCGATGATGCGCAGCGCTTCGCCATCACTGACTCGAGCGTTAGCGGACCAGATGCGGCCGCTCTCAGGATTGACCACCCGCGGATAGTCGCTGCTTGCGACCCAGCCCTGCCAGCCGGCTTCCTGACTCCAGTCCGCGGGCAACATGGCATCGAATGGTCTCTTCAGCGGTATCCTGCCGGCGATCGTCCAGGCAATGTTGCCAGCCGCGTCACCGGTCACGAAGTTCTGTGGCGGCATTCCCATCGTATTGGCGATGTCCAATGCTTCAAATACAGAGCTGGCGGTTTCAAGCTGAAATATGTTCTGGTTAAGTGCTTCGGTCTTGTGCGCGATCCAGCTCACGGCGATTTCGCCGTCCGGGTATTCGATGTCGTCTATCACCGGACCCCAAATGGTCTCGCGAACCTGATACAGGACAGGGTCGCCACCCTTGATGTTGATCACCTCGGTATGAACGTCGAACGCCAAATCGCCTTCGGGAGTCTTGTAGCTACCCTCCGCCGCGCCGGGCTGCAAAACTACCGCGTCTGTGTAGTCGCCGTAGCTGTTTGTATAACCCCAGGCGACTCGCGTATTACTACCCGCAATAATGAACGGTGCGCCGGGCAAGGTCACGCCGGAAAGGTCAAGAGCGGGATTGTCGGCCGCATTGTCGCTGTCGACAATCAGGCGTGCACGATAGTAAATATTTGGTGTGTTCAGACCGAGGTGCATATCGTTAGAAACCATGGCCCGGCCGTTACCGGTCAAAGCGCCTGATACTGCCCAATTGTTGCTCCCGGGTAA
>JALHUQ010000045.1 GCA_022866645.1 Woeseiaceae bacterium
GCAGTTTCGGATGTACACCAACTACTCGCACTTTATCGATCACGCCGAAATACGAATTTTCGAAACCGGGCAATCGCTCGAAAGCGAACCGCTGGATGTCATCGAATTGAAGGTCGACGGTACGTCGAGATGGCGACCGAAATCCGACGACTTCCGGGCGCCGATCGAGAAGGTGGCCTACGTACTCAGAGCGTACGGGGCGGATGGCAATTTTGATGAAACTCAGCCGCAGCCATTGTCGATCGACTATGACGCCGACCTCCCGATCGAGGAGATCGAACTGGATGACGGTAAGCAAATCCCGGCTCAGCAGGCGGAGCTGTTTGCGGCCTATGGCGAAAACACACTGGGCCTGCAAAACATTGGTCTTAGCAGTGGCACGGTCAGCGTGCGCGGTAGTGGAATTTCCGACGCGCAGGAGGTTTGGGTGGCGGGACGTCCGATACCCGTAGACAAAAACGGTGCCTTCATCGCGGAGGAAATTCTGCCGCAGGGATTGCACACGGTCGAGGTTGCCGTGCTCGACAAAGAAGGTCGCGGTGAGCTCTTTCTGCGTGACCTGGAGTTTGAGAAGAAGGACTGGTTCTACGTCGGCATGGCGGATCTGACGCTTTCCGGAGGTCAGTCGAACGGTCCCATCGATCTTTTCCAGGGTGCCAACTCAAGCACTGACCCGGACTCCAATGTCGACGGTCGTCTGGCGTTCTTCGTCAACGGCAAATTCGGTGATCACTGGCGCGTCATGGCCAGTGCCGATACCCGTGAAGGGCCAATCGAAAATATATTCAGCGGTTTCATGGACAAGTCGCCGGACGCGTTTTTCCGTCGCATCGATGAAAAGTATTACTACCCGACATTCGGTGACGACAGCACCGTCGAAGAGCTGGCGCCGACGATGGGCAAATTCTTTGTCCGCGTCAGTCAGGACGACAACTACGGGTTATGGGGCAACTTCAAGGTCGGCTACGTGAACAACGAGCTGGCACACGTTGACCGTGGACTTTATGGTGGCAATGCGCACTATCAGTCAGATGCCACGACAGAATTTGGCGAGCAACGCTACGCTGCCGATGCCTATGCTGCCGAGCCGGGTACGATAGGCAGCCGCGAGGAATTCAGAGGTACCGGCGGCTCCTTGTACTTCCTGAGCCGTCAGGACTTGCTCACCGGCTCGGAACGCGTCCGTATCGAGCTGCGCGACAAGGCTTCGGGCATCGTCACCGGCGTTGTCAATCTGATGCCAATGACCGATTACGAAATCGATTATCTGCAAGGTCGCGTCGTGCTGGCCGAGCCGCTGGCGTCTACGGCGAATGATAATTTGCTGGTTCGCAGCGGCGCCGTTTCTGGCGACGAGGCCTACCTGGTCGTGCGTTACGAATACAGCCCGGGCTTCGACGCCATTGATGCGCTGTCCGTCGGCGGCCAGGCGCACTATTGGTTCGGCGATCACGTAAAGCTTGGTGTGACCTCAAACGTTAATGAGCAAGATGGCGAAGACAGCACCTTGCAGGCAGCCGACCTGACGTTGAGGCTTGCTCCCGAGTCATGGCTGAAAGTTCAGCAGGCGACGAGCGAAGGCTTGTTGTCGATGCCATTGATTTCCACAGACGGCGGATATGAATTCAACAGCTACGATGCTACGCAATTCTTAAACGCCAAGGCGGATGCCAGTCGTGTGGACCTCAGCTGGAAAGTTGACGACGTCATTGACTTCGGCATCGACGCGCGCATGACGCTGTATGTGCAGGAAGTCGGTGCGGGCTATTCGGCGCCGGGACTGACGGCCTTGACGGACTCGAAAAATTCCGGCGGCACGTTCAGTCTGCCGTTGGGAGATCGATTCAACTTCGGCGCCAAGATCGATGATCGCAGTCAGTTGCGAGGAATCGAGACGCGCGCACAGGAATACAATATCGGCTACAGAATCGGTGACCGTTGGGATGTAAGCGTCGGTTACCGCGAAGACGCGCGTACGGATCGATCGGTTATCGTGCCCCTGACCCAGAACGAAGGCGAACGAGCCGATGCGGTTGTGCAGCTTGGTTTCGACTCGAAATCGGACTGGAACGTGTACGGATTCGTGCAGGACACGCTGTCTGTAACCGGAACCCGCCAAGAGAATGCACGCGCTGGCGTGGGTGGCACAACGCAGATTTCGGAGAAGCTGCGAATCGACGCCGAGGTCTCGGATGGCGATCTCGGTGGTGGCGGGCGACTCGGCTCAAACTACAAGTACTCGGATGACACGAGTATGTATCTCAATTACACGCTTGAAAACGAGCGTGCCGATAACGGTCTGAGTCCTGTTCGCGGCAGCCAGGGAAATCTCGTTGCTGGCGTCAAGTCACGTTTTTCAGACAGTACCAGCGTTTTTCTGGAGGAGCGCTACCAGAGCAGTGACAGCATGATGGGGCTGACTCATTCGACCGGAATCAGTTTCAACCCGGACAAGAAGTGGAGCCTCGGGCTGAATACCGATATTGGCAAATTACAGGACACGGTTACGGGCGCTGAAACGGACCGCGTTGCCGGCGGGGTTCAGATCGGCTTCGGGACAGGCGATGTTCAGTTCGTCAGTGGCATCGAATATCGAATCGACGATGTCCAGCAACTGGATCTTAGCCGCAATGAACGGCAGACCTGGCTGCTACGCAATAGCCTCAAGTACCAGATGGGACCGTCAGGACGCATCGTTGGCAAGCTCAACCATTCGGAGAGCGAGAGTTCACAGGGTACCTTCTACGACGGCGGCTTTACTGAAGCGGTGGCAGGTTACGCCTATCGTCCGGTGAGCAATGATCGTATCAACGCGATGATCAAATACACGTATTTCTACAACGTGCCGACAACGGACCAGGTCACGCTGCAAAACATCGCCGCCGAGTTTATTCAGAAGAGTCACATCGCTGCCGCTGACGTCACCTACGATCTGACGCCGCGGATCTCTATCGGCGGCAAGTACGCTTATCGCCTTGGCCAGGTCAGCCTGGATCGAGAAGATCCGACGTTTTTCGATAACAACGCGTTCCTCTACGTGCTCCGCGGCGACTACAGGTTCCGTGACGACTGGGAGTTCCTGGCCGAAGTGCGAATGCTGGATATGCCGGACTTGAACGAGAGTCGCAGCGGCTTCCTTACCACCGTGTCGCGGTACTTTGGGGACAAAATAAAAGTGGGTCTGGGTTACAACTTTACGGATTTCTCCGATAACCTGACCGATCTCAGCTTTGACTACCAGGGCGTCTTCCTGAACGTGACCGGAAGCATGTAAGGATCTCAAAACCGAGGTCGCGTCGCAGCGCCGCAAGCAAAACAAGGAATATCAGAAACAGCGGACCGGTCGCACCGCCACCGCTGCCGCCCGTGCCCTGGTTGACACCGACCTGTACAGTTCGCTTCACCACGGCAGTGTTGGTCGCGTTGTCGACAGCAGTGTAGGTGACGGTATAGCTGCCAACGACCGTGGTATTCACAGCACCACTGATAATAATCCGGTCGGTCAGGTCACCATCGATGTCATCGCTGGCCGTGGCACCGAGTTCTTCGTAAGCCTGGCCTGCCGCCAGCGTCAGTGCGGCGGCACCGTTTAAGGTAATGAGCGGCGCAACACGGTCGCCAAGTCCCAGTCTGCCGATGCCGTTGTTAGCGTGTATCTCAACCACGTTCGAGGCGGCTCCGGCGACGATCAGGTCGAGGGAATCGTCACCATTAAAATCGACGAGAACGCCGCGCCGCATTCCATCACTGACGATTTGCTCGGCATTCAGACTGAAGCCACCGGAAGGCAGGCCACGGTACACCTGGTGAACACCCGACGCGTTAATCGCAATAACGTCGGGCACGCCGTCTTTATCGATGTCGCCCGATAGCATCTCGCTCAATGGAGATGCGCCGAGGTTGCTGCCGGAAGAAAAACTTCCATCGGCTTGCTGGTAGACAACCCTGCTTTGCGGAACTTCCAGCGCACCGGCATCGACGGCCAGCAGCAAATCAACATAGCCGTCGCGATCCATATCCTGCGGTGTCGCCGCGGAGACGCTGCCACGACTCAGGGTTTGGTTGCCAAAGGATTTTCCATCGCCGGAATTGCGCATGATGCTGACCAGCCGGTTACCGGCCTGCACAACAATAATGTCGTCCAGACCATCACTGTTGATATCCGCGACAGACGCATCGATACCGGAAGCAGCAGGCAACGACGAAGTGGCAAATCCCGATGCTCCCGAAGCACTGACGAGCATAGTTTTCGAGGAACCGGCAAGAATGAGCTCATCATCGCCGTCCTGATCAAAGTCGGACGCTGCTGCCGCGTTCACGGTGCCGAGGCCACCGACATCAAGGTCCACGCTACTCGCGAAGTTTCCATTCCCGTCATTGAGGTAGATGCGGCCGGCACGCGAACTCATACCCGCTACTGCAATATCCGGATTGCCGTCGCCGTTCCAGTCCAGCAGCACGACAGCATTGCCACCGCTATCGGTGCCAAGAGTTCTGCCCGGCGTCGTAACGGTTCGCTTGCCACTGTTGAAATAAACCACGGTCTCGCTGGAACTGACGACAAGGTCCTGCGCGCCGTCGCCGTTCAGGTCTCCGCTTGCCACATCATTGCCGCTAGCGTTGATTGTCTGCGTCGGCCCCTCACTGAAGGCCGCAACCACAACGGCGCCCGTCAGCATCGCGTTGTTTTTCAGGTTTGGATCGTCGGCCACGACGACGGCCAGCAGCGAGTTGTCGCCAGCACCGTCTTGTGTTCCCGGAATCTGCAACGTCAGGGTGTTATTCGCAGGCAGCCCAATGATGGAACAACGAAGCTCCGGCGTCTTTGAGTTGTTGGCGATCATGTTGCAGTCTGGCGGCGCAAGCAGTGACAAATTCGGTCCGCTGGTTGCCCACTGCGCAACCAGCTCGGCGGTATCGAGATTCGCAGGCCCGCGATTCTTAATCGTGATATTCCATTGTGCCGACTCGCCAACGGTTACCGGATTGATCGCGACGCTGGCGGTCAGTTCAAGATCGGCACGATCCCGCGCATAGATCGTCAGGCCAAAGTCCAGGCTGGCTGAGGCGCCGGCATTGTCGGTCGCCGTGATTCGAATGTTGTAGGCGGCATCGCGCACATCCGCAGCATTCGGTGTGCCCGACAACAGGCCGCTGTTGGAGTCGATTCTGAGCCGGTTTCCGGATGGCAATCCGCTGGCGCTGAATTGCAGGGAATCGTTTGCGTCCACGTCCCCAAAGTATCCGGCAAGTGGCAGCTGGAAAAGCGCCCCTTCGACTGCGGACTGGGCACCCGGTGAGCCGATTGTGTACGGCGGAGTGTTAGGTACGTCCTCGATATCGATGCGGACTCTCGCCTCTCTTGAATAAGCCGAGCCATCAAATGCGCGATACTTAAACTCATCTTTGTTCTTGTTGTTACCGTTGTGCGTGTACGAAAACGTACCGTCCTCATTCAGCGTGACGAATCCTTCTTTCGGCGCGCGAGACAGCAGTGCGGACAATTTGTCGCCTTCGATATCGAAGTCGTTATCAAGAACACTAAGGGCACCACCCTGCAAAACCGTCACTGTTCCACCACGGGTTACCAGCGCCCGATCGTCACGCGCAAATGGCGCCCAACCGGCAGCCCAAACGCTGCTGGCAACGGCCAACGCGAGCAATAAAAGGAGCAAAGAAAAGCCTGTGCGATAGCCGCCGGGCCGGACTGCTGTGGGAGATATTGGCAAAACGCCATCCCTGATAGTTATTTTGGTTGGGAGCGCCCGTCACATACTAGCGCATCGCAGGGTCCGACAGAAGGCCCGGCAAAGTGGCTTTATTATGGTAAATCACCGCTTTATGCGCTTTTTCTCCAGCAATTGCTGAGAACCTGAGACTCCCCCGATCGAATCGGGGTTTTGTCTTTGTCTGCTTGTCGGCGTTATTCGTGCATCCGCCATTCGGGC
>JALHUQ010000046.1 GCA_022866645.1 Woeseiaceae bacterium
GTCACACTGCTATTCGTGTCCTTAACACTATTCGTCGGCAGCGCCGAGTACGCGCGTAAGGAAACGGTGCGTGGTTGGTTAGTCTCAAAAGAGGGAGTTGTACGTATCGCGAGTAGTGTGCCGGCTGTCATCAGCGATATCGCGCGAAAGCCAGGCGACCATGTCATTGCGGGTGAGCCGCTAATCTATCTGTCGACCGATACGACTTTGTCGGACGGACACAGCAAAAGCGAACTGGCGCTCACACAATTACGGCAGCAGGTAGTTGAAATCGATACGCAGCTTGACTTCTCTCTTGAACAGCAGCAATTGGATCGAGTCAGTTTGCAGCAGCAGTTGAAGGATTTCGACGCAGAAATTGCGGCGCTCGATTCGCGACTTTCGGAACAGCGGCATCAGATCGAGCTAAGCGACGATAAATTACGGCGACTTGAGGGTGCCATTCTTGATGGCGCAGTAACTCACTGGGACGTGATTCGGCAACAGGAAGACCAAAGTACCCTTGAACAGGAGCTAAGCCGCTTGCTACAGGATGCTGCGAGTATGCAGCGTGAGCGTGAGCTGGTAGCGGGTCGTCAAAGCAGTGTGCCTGTCCAGGGTGGAATGCAGCGCTCGGAACTCAGAGCTCGTCGCACGCAGTTGTTGCAGCAAATCGCCGAACAGGAATCCAGGCGGTTGACGGTCGTGATTTCCCCGGTTAGCGGAATTGTCTCTGCCGTCGAAGTAGGAGCCGGCAACGCCATTGCACCGCGGCAATTGCTGATGACGATATTGCCCGAAGAAATGAATCTCGCCGCCGAAATCTATGTGCCGTCCAAAGCGGCAGGATTTGTGAAACCTGGACAGCTTGTGCGGATTGCCTACGACGCATTTCCACAACAAAAGTTCGGGACATTTGAAGGGAGAGTCGAGCGGGTATCCGACTTCGTCCTGCTGCCAGGCGAGATACCGCAGACATTTCCTCTGCTAGAGGCGACCTACAAAGTTCGAATTGAAATCAGCGACTCGGCGATAGCAACCAGCCTCGGCACCCTGCGGCTTCGGCCCGGAATGTTGTTGGTTGCAGAGGTTATTCTTGAAAAGAGAAATCTCGCCGACTGGCTGTTGGAACCGCTGCGCTTCCGTCGCAGCACGTCCGGGTAGGTAGTAACACACGTGCCGCGCGCACCATGGCTCAGAGCGAGCGGCGGCAAGAGTCTGCCCATGATTCGCCAGGCAACCGCAACCGAGTGCGGACTTGCCTGTGTTGCGATGATAGCCGCTTACTTTGGAGCGCCCACGGATTTGACGAGTTTGCGACGCAGGAATGACGTCTCACTCAAAGGCGCGACTCTGGCCAGTGTTGTCAGATGTTGCACTGAACTGGGTCTTTCGACGCGCGCTGTCCGATGTGATCTTCTGGAATTGGCGAAACTTCGCACCCCGTGCATTCTGCATTGGCGCTTCAATCATTTCGTGGTTCTCAAGGCGGTCAAAGCGAACAGTATCGTTATTCACGACCCGGCAAGAGGTGAGCTTACCGAATCAATCGAGAGCGCCAGCGCAGCGTTTACCGGTATCGCACTCGAGGTGATATCAGCGCCTCAGTTTCAGAAGACCACGCCTCCACAGCGACTGAGTCTCAGCGATCTCGTGCCACGCGACGAGAGTCTGGGTCGGAAATTCATTGCCGGACTGTTACTCGCATTGATCTGCGAAGTCCTGCTGCTGGCAACGCCGTTTTATCTGCAAATTGTTATCGACCAGATTCTCGCCAAGAGTGACCGCTATCTCCTGAATACAGTCGCCGCCGCGTTTTCGATTTTGCTGATCATTCACGTTCTGGCCAATGTCATGCGTCAACTGACATTTCATTATCTGGGTCATGTGGCGGTATTCGATATCACCACCCGCGTTCTGCACAGACTACTAAAGCTGCCGATACGCTATTTCCGATGTCGTGAACTGGGTGATATTCAGCATCGCATCCAGTCTCTCGGCCGAATACAGGTTTTTGTTGTGCAGTCCGTGCCCGCCCTGGTGTTGGACTCTCTATTTATCATTCTGATCAGCGGCCTGATGATGCTTTACGATGCCCGGCTGACCTTGCTAATGATCGCGGCGCTAGTCTTATGGTGTGTCTGGCGAGCGCTCATTTTCCCTGTTAGCTTGCGGCTGTCGAGTGACATCGCTCAGGCCGAGTCATCAGTGCAAACGCACTTTCTGGAAACATTGCGCGCAGTACAGTCAATCAAGGCCGCGAACGGTGAAGCACAACGAGAATCTGAATGGCGAAATCTATACGCCGATGCTACGAACTCCCGTATCCGCATCGGAAATCTGCAGGTCGTTGATGGTGCAGTTCGACAGACGATTTTTCAGGGCGCGCGAATAGTCACCATTTTTCTGCTCGCGGGTCGAGGTCTCGACGGGCAAATTAGCATCGGCATGATTTCGGCGTACGTTGCGTACCTCGGTATGTTCACGACGCGCGGTAGCGGAATTGTCGACCGAATACTTGAGTACAAGCTTCTCGATGTGCCGCTGAATCGACTTGCCGATATCGTATTCAGCGAAGAAGAACCGGTGGCCAGTGGCGCGAATAGACAAGCCGTCGGCGACATCGAACTCCGCAACGTTACGTTCTCCTATTCCCAAGACGAGCCAGCGATTCTGACGAGCTGTTCCATGCGTATTCGCGAGTCCGGACTTACGGCTATCGCAGGACCCTCGGGCGTGGGCAAAAGTACTTTGTTGCAGATCATTGCCGGTAACGAGAGCATAGCCGGAGGAGAGTTGTTAATTGGTGGGCAGCCCGCGCACCACTGGCAGATACAGGACCTGCGCTCAAAAATGGCGGTCGTATTCCAGGGAGACGCGCTTCTTAAAGGGTCCGTAGCCGAAAATATCGCGTTGTTTGGAGAGACCATCGACATGCCCCGCGTGCGTGATGCCGCGACGGCGGCTTGCATAGCGAGTGAAATCGAGTCCATGCCGATGGCCTACGAGACGAGGATTGGAGATCTTGGCTCGGCCCTGTCGCGCGGCCAAGTGCAACGCATACTTCTTGCGCGCGCGTACTACCGGCGGCCATCGTTGTTGTTGCTTGACGAAGCCACCAGCGGTCTGGATTGGCAATTGGAAAAGAAAGTCATCGCATCTTTGACGAAAATCGATGCGACGGTTGTTGTGGTAACTCACAGCGATCTCATGCTGCAGGCAGCCGACACCGTGCTGTGGTTGCACGGAGGAAGGCTGCTGCTATCCCGGCCTGAACTGAATGTATGAGCCGGCTTCGATGCTGCCAACCGAGTTGGCAACGCCGTACATCTGCACTAGTTTCGCAGGTCGAACTCGCCCATGTCGGGGAGCGCTCTGACGGCAACGAGCTGCGTCGCCATTTTATTTTGAAGTTCAGCGACCATATCCTGGAACTCGGTTTCATCGCGTATTGAATCCAGATTTGGGCTGTGGATATACCATTGCCACGCGAAAACCCATCCGTAATCCAGGGTCTCGCGCAGTGCATCGAGCGCAGCTCGTGTCTGTCCGCTCAAGGCGAGAAAATCGACGTCGACGATACCTGTCTCGTAATTTCGGCCGCCCGTAGGACGATTAGGTTGATACCAGTTCAGACCGGCCTGCGTTAACGACTCGGCCTCTCTCTCCTGCCCTAGTTTTCGCAGTAGCAGCGCCAGGTCCGCGGCCGAATTGATGTTGTCCATTGAAAACTGCGGGTTGTCGCCAAACAACTCCGGAGTACGGTCTCGATACCAGGCAAGCGCGCCTTCCAGATCGCCATTCTTAAAGGCGTTATCGCGGATCTGGCGAAGGAAAATTCGGTCCGAAAACCATCTCGACTCCAGGTTAGCCTCAAGCGCATGCTGCGCCACATCGGTCGCCTCATCAAAGCGGCCCTGGAAGTCGAGTGTCTGCACGAAATACTTCAAAACCGCAGGTTTCTCGGCGCCGGTTCTGAACGCGAGCTCCTTGTAGCGCTCCGCCCAAGCAAACTCACCTAACTGAGCTGACGCCATCATCACGAAGCTAAGCATCTCGTAATCGTCAGGGTCGGACGCCATTAGCCTGACGCACCACGGCCAGGCCAGATCGATATGCCCTAACGCGAGGTAGGACTGCAGATAAGTTTGGATACCGTAAACACTGTCGGGATCAGTTTCGATAATTCTTGCCGCGTACAGTAAATTCTTGTTCGAGTTGCCGAGGTACATTTCGGCCTTGCCAATGTCGAACATGATCGACGATGACAGCGGGTCGTTCTCCAGCGCTCTTTCCAGAACAGGGATAGCTTCGCGGGGTCGATTGGTGGTCCGAAGATAGTTGCCGTACGAATACAGGGTTATTGACGACCTCGGATTGAGGGCGAGCGCCTTCTTGTACGCGACTTCCGCGGCAGCCAGGTCGCCGGACTGCCAAAACACAGCGGCCAGTTCCGCATGCGCTTCCGAAAGATTACCGTCAATAGCCAGGGCGCGATCGATTGCCGGTTTTGCGATTGACACATACTCTTGCAATCCGACAGCCCCTGTCTGAAAGAGATTACTGGCGACGCCGGCCAATGCCGCCCACGCGTGCGCGTAGTTCGGATCGAGAGACGTCGCCGCCTTAAAGTGATCCGACGCAGACCAAAGCGATTTCCAGGTAGCTTGGTTCCAAAGCTGTTTGCCCAGCAAATATTGCTCGAGCGCCTCGGTAACGGCGGTCGGTACATTGCCGAGTAGCTCCTCGTCGCTAGTTGAAAGTTCGGCATGCAGCGAATTCGAAATGGTTCTCGCTATGTCGCTTTGTACATCAAATACGTTCTCGGCCGTCAGCGCTCGATCATAGGTATTTGCCCACAAATGACCTTCATGGGCTGTGTCTATCAGCTGTACATTAATCCGAAGTCGATCTCCTGCGCGCTGTACCTGTCCCTCGAGCACCGTTGCGACGCCAAGTAAAGCTCCGATCTCAGGAATGCTCAAACCGGGATCGAGGCGTTCGACAGAGGTTCGCGAAATAACTTTGAGCTCGCCGATCTTCGACAGCAGCGTCAGAAGCTCGTCATGCAAGCCGCCCGCAAAGAACTCGGCATTCTCCACGCTTGCGCTCTGATTTTTGAAGGGCAAAACAGCGATGGATTTGCCCATCACTTCGATTTGCGTTTTCGGCGCCACGTCCTCAGTCAACCAGCTTCTGCCCAGCAAGAAAACAACGGCAATCGCAAGTCCGCCAATAATGAAGTAGTTGATCCTCTGACCGGTATTGGCCGTAATGGAATGCTCTTTCGGCACGTCTGCAGTGCGAACAACACCATCAGGCGTCAGTTCAAATGCCCACGCGAAAAGCATGGCGACGGGAAAACCCAACAGCAGAAAAGCGACGAGCAAGGTGGTCGTCCACTCGGGCAAGAGCAGAGCAGGAAACATAACGTCGCCGATTTGCATCAGCAGCCAGCTGACGACGAGATAGATAACTGCAACGCGGAACACGTTGCGGCGCTTCAATTCCTGAATAAACGATCCGGACATCAGTTCCCTTTTTTTGTTAAGAATAGCAAGAACCCGCATTGGAAGGGCGATCTGGCTTAAAATGCCTTACTGGCGGTATGGGGGATGTTGGCATGAACGGACGGATGTGGCTGGCCATAGTGTTCTGCTCAGTTGGGCTGCTTAATGCCAGCGCCGACGAAAAAACCGAGATCAATTCCATGACTCGGTATGTGCTCGAACACGAAGGGCTGGAGCGCGAGTATTTTGTATTTTTGCCCTCGAGTTACGATGGCCTATCGGGCCACCCGGTAGCGATTTTCATGCATGGTTATGGTGGCACCGCTACAGGAACGGAGGCCGAAGTTGAGCAGGGGCTGAACTTCTATGCCGAGAAATACGGGTACGTCATGGTGTATCCGCAGGGCACCTGGTTCATGGCCGGGGACTCGCCTGAAACTCAATGGGAGGTCACGTCCTGGAATCACATATCCGGTGGCCTCGACACGGGCCCTGATGGACCAATTTGTGAGACGGAATATCCGCGCGAACTT
Source organism: Woeseiaceae bacterium (assembly GCA_022866645.1). GTDB lineage: Bacteria > Pseudomonadota > Gammaproteobacteria > Steroidobacterales > Woeseiaceae > UBA1847. The sequence continues at coordinate 6,023 of JALHUQ010000046.1, forward strand.
TGTCCGCCAGAATGCGGCAGCTGCGGTAAGTGTGGATGGGTCTCCTGCCATGACGACATCGGTTTCTTGAGGAAGCTAGTTGGCGAGATATCGAGCGGCTTCAAAGTTGACGGCGACAGCGTTTTTGTTTCCGGATTTAGTAACGGTGCCATGATGACGAATCGAATTGCCTGTGAAGCGTCCGAAATGTTTGCGGCCGCAGCGCTGGTGAGCGGCAGATTGGAGCGCGGATTCGAGTGCACGCCAGCAAAAAGACTTCCGCTGCTGCAAATGAACGGTGGCAAGGACCGGACGGTGCCCTACGACGGCAGCCTGAGCTCCGGACAGTATTACTACGCCAGCACTACGGCAATCGCCGAGCGCTGGAATAGCGGCGAGGCTTGCGCGACCGAGCGCAGTGAATGGCTATCGCCGACCTTGGCCGGGGAAGAGGTGCAATGCACGATCGCGTGCGCTGACACGGATCACCCGTCGATAGATTGCGTTTGGGCAGAAGGCAATCATCGCTGGCCAGGTACTCCCGATTTTCGGGGTAGCAACGGCTACTGTGTAACTGAACTGCAAGCTGAGAGCATGCCTGATCAATTGATTTGCATCCCGCCCGACTATACGGTTGACAAGTGGGGTTCTCGATTGATGTTCGAGTTCTTCGACGAACATCGAGGTAAATAGCATGGGATTCATATTTGCTCTGGTTGGTGCATTCGCTGGCGGTTCGTTGATGTCTGGCGGGCGCAACCTTTTCGGTGTCGTTGCCGGCATGTTCATAGGCTGGTTGTTGCATCGATTACTGGATGCACGAACCAGCATTCGTCGTCTGGAAGATCGCGTAGATACACTTGAGCGACGAAATGCAGCAACAGCACCGACTGAAAAAGTCGCGCGGAAAACCTTTGATGCGCCGCAGCGCGTGTCTGCCTATGAACCCACGCCCGTAGAGCCAGCGAAAGCGATTCCGGTGCCGCAGATTGCTGCAACTCACGTACCCGCGGAGACGGGCCGTCCATTCAAAGAGCCCGAAGTCGTCGTCCATGCCAGGGCTCCGGAGCCAGAGCCTGAACCGGGGATGGGTGCCCACGCCATTGAAGTTGCCAAGCGCTGGCTGACAACCGGCAACGTACCGGTCAAAGTCGGCGTATTACTGTCCTTCTTCGGTGTTGCGTTCCTGTTGAAGTACGCCGTTGAGCAGGAACTGTTTTCGATACCGATGAGCGTGCGCTATCTGGCCGTTGCCGGGTTCGCGACCTTCCTGTTGACCTTCGGTTGGCGGAGGCGA
>JALHUQ010000317.1 GCA_022866645.1 Woeseiaceae bacterium
AATGGTAATGCCGGGCGATAACGTACAGATGGTTGTCGAATTGATTGCACCGATTGCAATGGAAGATGGTCTTCGCTTCGCGATTCGCGAAGGTGGTCGCACCGTCGGCGCCGGCGTAGTCGCGAAAATCATCGCGTAAAGGTAAAAATATGAGTAACAATCAAAATATTCGAATTCGCCTGAAGGCCTTCGATCATCGATTGATCGACAATTCAGCACGCGAGATAGTTGATACCGCCAAGCGCACGGGCGCCACGGTCAGAGGACCGATTCCGCTGCCTATGAGAAAGGAACGATTCACGATCCTGATCTCTCCGCACGTGAACAAGGATGCTCGTGATCAGTACGAAATCCGGACGCACAAGCGTTTGATGGATATCGTGGACCCTACTGATAAGACGGTTGATGCGTTGATGAAGCTGGAATTGCCGGCTGGTGTTGACGTTCAGATTAAGCTGAATTAGTTCGGCGTTCTAATAGCGGTCGGCACACGGCCGACATGTGTGTGACTAGGAATGGCTCCCTTCGGTCCGCTTTATTTCCTGTCACACACATCTCGCCCGCGTGCCAGACAATCAGTTAATCGCGTCTGTTCGCCAAATTCTTGAATGACTTTCAGCCATGTAAGGGCGGTTGGGAGAGTCCTTACAGGAAATAAAGCGGACCGAAGGGAGCCATTCCAGTAAGGACTCTCCCAACCGACCATTGGTTGTCAGCTAAGTCACTGATTCTATTGGCACCAACAACTTGGGCAAATACCTGAGAAAAAGTCCGAATACGGCTTGTAATAAGGCCTTAGAGTCGTATAATTGCGGGCTCGCTGGATTTGGCCGGACCGGGAGTCGGCCAGAGACAGAATAAAGAAGACCAGTCGTCAGGAAACCGTGGGCGACACGGCAAATCCCGGAACCGCCGACACGAACAGATGATCGGGTCGGAGCTTGGGTCAGCCCCAGAGCATAGAGGACAAGGTCCTCCGCGATGGCTGGCCCTTTCGCATGTCTGAGAAAAACGAAAATTACAGTGGTCGCCAATCGAAGTGGCCGCAGTGCAACGTTGAAATAGAGATTGTCACTGACCAAACGAAGTCGGTGCGAGGTTTTGAACATGACTATGGGTCTTGTTGGCCGCAAATGCGGCATGACACGTGTCTTTACGGAAGATGGGGCTTCAATTCCCGTCACCGTGATAGAGGCACAACCAAATCGAATTACTCAGGTGAAAACCGTTGAGATCGATGGCTATCGCGCGCTGCAAGTTTCAGCCGGAAGCCGTCGTGCATCTCGTGTACGGAAACCTGCAGCCGGCCACTTCGCCGCAGCGAAGGTCGAAGCCGGCGACCTAATGACGGAGTTTCGACTCGATGATGCCGACAACGGTGAATTCGCAGCCGGAAACGAACTGAAGGTTGACCTTTTCGTGGAAGGCCAGAAGGTCGATGTCGTTGGTACGACGATTGGAAAAGGCTACGCCGGTACCGTCAAGCGCTACAACTTCAGAATGCAAGACGCAACGCACGGCAACTCACGGTCGCATCGAGTTCCCGGGTCTATTGGTCAGAACCAGACGCCGGGTCGCGTTTTCAAAGGTAAGAAAATGACAGGCCACATGGGTAACGTCCGTCGCACTGCGCTCAATCTTGAAGTTGTGCGCGTCGATGCGGAACGTAATCTACTCCTGATCAAGGGCGCTGTTCCAGGTCATCGTGGCGCAAGTGTCATTGTTCGCCCCTCCGTCAAGACCAAGAAGTAGGGGCGCTCCGATGAAACTGAAACTTCAGGATAAAAGTTCGATAGACGTAGCAGAGTCTGCGTTTGACGCGAAATTTAATGAGGCCCTCATCCACCAGGTTGTTACGGCGTATCTCGCTGGCGGCCGCGCCGGGACAAAAGCACAGAAGAACCGTGCTGCAGTTCGCGGTGGTGGCAGGAAGCCCTTTGCGCAGAAAGGAACAGGTCGTGCACGTGCGGGAACGATACGTAGCCCGATCTGGGTTGGTGGCGGTCGCACGTTTGCTGCACAGCCTCGCAATTTTGATCAAAAAGTTAACAAGAAAATGTACCGCGCCGCTATGCGCTCGGTGCTGTCTGAACTGATTCGCCAGGATCGGCTGGTTATCGTCAACGAGCTTACGCTGGAAGCCCCGAAAACCAAGTTGCTGGCAACCAAGCTGAAAGAATTCGGTCTGGACAACGTCCTGATCCTGAACGAGGCCTTCGACGAGAAGGTGTTCATGGCTGCACGTAATCTGCCGAATGTCGGCATCTGTGATGTGGCGTCAATGGATCCGGTTGTTTTAATTCGCTTCGAGAAGGTCCTGATTACCGTGCCAGCGTTGAAGCTGATCGAGGAGCGTTTGTCATGAGTCGTGCTCTGCATCAGGAAAGATTATTAACGGTTATCAGGGGCCCGCACATGTCTGAAAAGGCACACGTGGTCGCTGAAAAAAACCAGATTGTTTTGAAAGTTCGTACCGACGCGACAAAGAAAGAAATAGCACAAGCCGTTGAGTTGCTTTTCGAGGTCAAGGTGGTTGCGGTTCAGGTTGTAAACGTCAAGGGAAAGACCAAACGTTTCCAACAGACCAGTGGTCGCCGTGCGGACTGGAAAAAAGCCTACGTGAAGCTCCCCGACGGAACATCCGTCGAAGAGCTCTTCGGAACGGAATAGGAGTACCGTAGTGTCACTGCATAAAGCTAGACCGACATCGCCAGGACGCCGTTTCGTCGTTTCTGTTAAGACGCCGGAGCTGTACAAAGGCAAGCCGTACGCGCCTCTCGTTGAGAGCCAGTCGCGTAATGGTGGCCGCAACAATAACGGTCATATTACGGTTCGACACCAGGGCGGTGGCCACAAGCAGCACTATCGCCTTATAGACTTCAAGCGCGACAAAGATGGTATTCAGGGCGTTGTGGAGCGGCTCGAGTATGACCCGAACCGCACCGCACACATCGCGTTGATCAAATACGCCGATGGCGAACGCCGATACATTCTGGCACCCAAAGGTGTTGCAGCGGGAACGTCGATCATTAGTGGTGAAGATGCGCCAATCAAGCCAGGCAATGCCCTGCCGATTCGTGCGATTCCGGTTGGTACAACGGTTCACAACATTGAAATGAAGGCTGGCAAGGGCGGTCAATTGGTTCGCTCAGCTGGCGGTTACGCTCAGCTGGCGGCTCGTGATGGCGCTTACGCGACGGTGCGTCTGCGTTCTGGCGAGACCCGCAAGATTCACGTTGATTGTCGCGCAACGATTGGTGAAATCGGCCATGGCGAGCATAACCTGCGCAAGATCGGTAAGGCTGGCGCTATGCGCTGGAGGGGCGTCCGACCAACGGTACGTGGTGTAGCGATGAACCCGGTCGATCACCCGCACGGTGGTGGTGAAGGTCGTACCTCTGCTGGTCGCCACCCGGTGAGCCCGTGGGGAACGCCAACGAAGGGTAAGAAGACACGTGCAAACAAGCGCACGGACGGCATGATCGTTCGGCGTCGCAACAAGCGTAAGTAAAGGATTTCAACAATGCCGCGTAGCGTAAGAAAGGGCCCGTTCGTCGATAACCATCTGGCGAAAAAGGTAGCCGTAGCAGCAAAAGCGAACGATCGCCGCCCGATCAAGACATGGTCGAGACGATCGATGGTATTACCGGAAATGGTTGGTCTGACGATCGCCGTTCATAACGGCCGTCAGCACATACCCGTTCTGATATCCGAAAACATGGTTGGTCACAAACTCGGTGAGTTTTCGATGACACGTACATTTCGCGGTCACTCCGGTGATCGGAAAACGAAGTAAGGAAGCCGGTTCATGCAAGTTGCAGCAACACTTAGATATGCACGCGTTTCGCCACAGAAATGTCGCCTGGTGGCTGACGTTATCCGCGGCAAGTCAGTTGATGATGCATTGCGTGTTTTGACTTTCTCGCCGAAGAAAAGTGCTCGTATCGTAAAGAAGGTTCTGGAGTCGGCGGTCGCCAACGCAGAGCACAACCACGGTGCGGATATCGACGAATTGAAAGTAGCCACGATCGAAGTCAATGAAGCGCCGACATTCAAACGTTTTCGCGCTCGTGCAAAAGGTCGCGGCGCCAGGATTATCAAGCGGAACAGCCACATCACGATCCGCGTTGGAGACGAGAAGTAATATGGGCCAGAAAGTACACCCAACAGGAATTCGCCTCGGCATCGTCAAGGATTGGGCATCAAAGTGGTATGCCGACACCAAGACATTTCCGAAGTACATACGTGCGGACCATCTTATTCGAGACTTCATCAGAAAAAAGTTGAAGGACGCCTCTGTTAGCCGTATTGCGATCGAACGTCCCGCCAAGAAGTGCAACATCACTATCTTTACGGCACGTCCGGGCATAGTGATCGGCAAGAAAGGCGAGGATATCGAGAAGCTTCGTTCGGAAGTTGCGTCACTGACTGGCATGGCCATGCAGGAAGTTCGCATCAACATCAACGAAGTCAGGAAGCCGGAGCTCGATGCTTATTTGGTTGCCGAGGGCATAGCTCAGCAGCTCGAGCGTCGCGTCATGTTTCGTCGTGCAATGAAGCGCGCTGTAACGAACACGATGCGTGTTGGCGCTGAAGGTATCAAGGTCAAGGTAGGTGGTCGGCTGAACGGTGCGGAAATTGCTCGTTCCGAATGGTATCGCGAGGGACGTGTTCCGCTGCACACGCTGCGAGCGGATATTGACTACGGTACGGCTGAAGCACACACGACCTACGGTGTCATCGGCGTGAAGGTATGGATATTCAAGGGCGAGATTTTCGATCGGCCCGAAGTGGTTCCGGCAGAGCCGGCAGAAGCTAAAGCAGGGGCACGTTCTTAGGAACGGCCTTAGTTAGACAGGACTGGAAATAAAAAATGCTACAGCCAAAGCGAACAAAATTTCGCAAGCAGTTTAAGGGGCATAATCGCGGCCTGGCTCTGCGCGGAAGCAATGTTTCGTTCGGTGAGTACGGACTCAAAGCGACCGGTCGCGGTCGCCTGACAGCTCGTCAGATTGAGGCGGCTCGTCGTGCAATGACGCGTCACATCAAGCGTGGCGGCAAGATCTGGATTCGCGTGTTTCCGGACAAGCCGATCACCAAGAAACCGCTTGAAGTACGCCAGGGTAAGGGTAAGGGCAACGTTGAATACTGGGTTTGCCAGATTCAGCCGGGCCGGGTTCTTTATGAAATGGAAGGTGTTACCGAAGAGACCGCGCGTGAAGCGTTTAGTCTGGCTGCTGCGAAGCTGCCTATCAGTACCACATTTGTTAAACGGCAGGTGATGTGATGAAAGCAGCTGACCTTCGCAGTAAGTCGGTAGAAGAGCTCAACAATGAGCTGATCGCGCTGCGCCGCGAGCAGTTCAACCTGCGTATGCAGCAGGCAACAGGCGAGCTGAAACAGGTGCATCAGCATGGTCGCGTCAAAAAAGATATTGCGCGCGTGAAGACGATTCTCAATGAAGTCGCGCGTACGGCAGGTGATGGCAAATGAGTGAAGTTAAGAAAGAACAACGCACAATGACGGGTCGCGTCGTCAGCGACAAAATGGACAAGACCGTGTCCGTTGCTATCGAGCGTCTTATTAAGCACCCGGTTTACGGTAAGTACATTCGCCGTACATCGAAAGTGCTGGCTCACGATGAGACAAACGAGTGCAAGGAGGGCGATCGCGTTCAGATTGCTGAAGGTCGTCCGATTTCGAAGAATAAATCCTGGTCTGTCGTTAGCGTTGTTGAACGTGCGGCGGACAAGTAATAACACTTAGGATGCAGTCATGATTCAGATGCAGACAATGTTGGATGCGGCAGATAACTCAGGTGCTCGCCGCGTGCAATGCATCAAGGTTCTCGGCGGTTCGAAACGTCGTTACGCCGGTGTGGGCGATGTCATCAAGGTAAGTGTCAAAGACGCTATTCCTCGTGGCAAGGTCAAGAAGGGCGAGGTTTATAACGCTGTTGTTGTCCGTACGCGCAAGGGCGTACGTCGTCCCGACGGATCGTTGATTCGCTTCGACGGCAATGCGGCGGTATTGCTGAACGCTCGTCTCGAGCCGATAGGTACACGTATTTTTGGACCGGTTACACGCGAATTGCGTAATAGCAAGTTTATGAAAATTATTTCGCTGGCCCCCGAGGTTCTTTAGAACCTGGTCAGCCCGGATTAAAGCTATGAAGAAGATTAGAAAAGGCGACGAAGTCATCGTAACTGCCGGCAAAGACAAAGGCCGTCGTGGCACTGTGCTTGAGGTATTTGCGGATGATCGTGTGCTGGTCGAGGGAGTAAATCTCGCGAAGAAGCACATCAAGCCTAACCCGAATATTGGTGAAGCTGGTGGCATCAAAGACCACGCAATGCCGATGGATATTTCGAACGTGCTCGTATTCAACCCGAAAGCAAAGAAGGGTGAGCGAGTTGGTTTCCGCTTTGGCAAAGATGGCAAGAAAGTACGCGTCTTTAAAAGCGGCGACGTAGTCGATATTTAAGAGATAAAGCAATGGCACGATTATACGAAAAATTTCATAGCGAGCTTGCTGGGCAGATCCAGACGAAGCTGGGCCTGAAGAATCCAATGGAAGTTCCGAAGATCACCAAGATCACCATCAATATGGGTGTCGGTGAGGCGGTTGCTGACAAGAAGATCATGGACAAAGCTCGCGAGGACATGGAAAAAATTTCAGGCCAGAGGCCTGTGACGACGCTTTCTCGCAAGTCTGTCGCGGGCTTCAAGATTCGTGACGGTATGCCGATTGGATGCAAGGTCACGCTGCGTCGCGAACGCATGTACGAATTTCTTGATCGTCTCGTAACGATCGCGATCCCGCGTATCCGTGACTTTCGTGGTTTGAATCCGAAGTCATTCGATCGCCAGGGTAATTACAGCATGGGTGTCGAGGAACAGATTATTTTCCCGGAAATAAACTACGACGAAATTGATGCACTGCGTGGGATGGACATCATCATTACTACGACGGCGCGCAACCCCGAGGAAGGCAGGGCGCTGCTGGACGCGTTTAACTTCCCATTTAGGAAATAGAGAGAACACATGGCTAAGACGTCGATGATCATGCGTGAAGAGAAACGTGCCAAGCTCGTTGCACGGCAATCTAAGAAGCGCAAGGCACTGAAAGCGATCGTTCGCAACATTCACAGCTCGGATAACGAGCGTGCTGTTGCACAAGCAAAGCTGAATGACTTGCCGCGTGATGGCAGCCCGAGTCGCCAACGCAATCGTTGTGCGATTACAGGTCGCCCACACGGTGTTTATAGCAAGTTCGGCCTTGGCCGTAACAAGCTTCGTGAGGCCGCCATGAATGGCGAAATCCCCGGCTTGACGAAAGCCAGCTGGTAGGCGGAGACAGATTATGAGTATGACCGATCCGATTGCAGACATGCTGACCCGCATTCGTAATGGACAGAGCGCACGTAAAGTCAGTGTGTCGATGCCCGCTTCGAAAGCAAAAGAAGCCGTTGCAAAAGTATTGCAGGACGAGGGCTATGTCGCGGGTTTCGTGACCGAAGGCGAGGGCGCCGAAGCGCAGCTGACCATTGAGCTGAAGTATTTCAATGGCGCGCCAGTCATTGAAACCATCAAGCGAACAAGCAAGCCGGGCCTCAGAATTTATCGCGGAAAGGATTCGCTGCCCAAGGTGTTGGGTGGTCTTGGTGTGGCAATCGTATCAACGTCAGCTGGCGTGATGAGTGATCGCCAGGCTCGTGCAAAAGGTATTGGCGGTGAGGTTATCTGCGTCGTTTCGTAACGCATAACCCCATTAGGAAGAGACAGGACTATGTCAAGAATTGCAAAAGCACCCGTTGAACTGCCGAAAGGCGTTGAGTTCAAGCAAGTTGGTAACGTCGTCACGCTGAAAGGCGCGAAGGGCGAGATATCGATGGAGCTGAACTCTGAAGTTGAACTTACCCAGGACGGCGGCGAGCTGAAGCTGGCACCTCGGTCGAGATCGATTTTCGCCATGGCGATAACGGGCACTATGCGCTCGCTGCTGGCGAATATGGCGCAAGGTGTATCTGAAGGATTTGAGCGCAAGCTCGAACTGGTTGGCGTTGGTTATCGAGCACAGGCGCAAGGCAGTAAGTTGAGCCTGACGCTCGGATTCTCGCATCCGGTGGTGTATGAGGCACGGGCAGGAGTCAGCATCGAAACACCGAGCCAGACCGAAATCATCATCAAAGGGACTGACAAACAGGTAGTGGGTCAGGTTGCCGCTGAAATTCGCCGCTTCCGTCCGCCTGAGCCCTATAAGGGCAAAGGTGTTCGATACGCCAATGAGCGTGTCGTTCTGAAAGAAGCGAAGAAGAAATAATTAGGGTTACGTCATGAAGTTGGATAAGAAACAAAATCGTTTACGTCGTGCCCGCAGGGGACGTTCGAAAATTCGTGAGCTCGAGGCGACTCGTCTTAGTGTTCACCGCACGCCACGGCATATCTATGCGCAGGTTATTGGTGCTGATGGCCACACGATATTGGCAGCCGCGTCTACGCTCGAGGCCGATGTTCGAAAAGGAATTACAAATGGCGGCAACGTCAAAGCCGCGGCGATCGTTGGTGCTCGTATTGCTGAGAAGGCAAAAGCGGCAGGAATCGATACTGTTGCGTTTGATCGTTCTGGGTTCCGTTACCACGGCCGCGTAAAAGCGCTGGCTGATGCGGCTCGTGAAGCCGGACTGAAGTTTTAGAGAGACTAATTTAATGGCTAGAAACGACAATAACCAACCGAGCGATGACCTCATTGAAAAACTGGTCACCGTTAACCGCGTCGCCAAAGTAGTTAAAGGCGGCCGTCAATTTGGCTTCACTGCACTCACCGTTGTTGGTGATGGCGCGGGCCAGGTTGGATTTGGCTACGGCAAAGCACGTGAAGTGCCGATCGCGATTCAAAAGGCTATGCAATCTGCTCGTAAGAACATGATCAGCCTCAGTCTGAACAACGACACATTGCAGTACGCCAACAAGGGTCGTCACGGCGCTACTCTGGTTTACATGCAGCCGGCGTCTGAAGGTACGGGAGTTATCGCCGGAGGTGCGATGCGTGCAGTATTTGAGGCGGCAGGTGTTCGTAACGTCTTGGCCAAGAGCTACGGCTCGCGCAATCCGATCAACGTTGTCCGTGCGACAATTAAAGGTTTGCAGGCGATTCAGTCGCCGCAGGCTATCGCTGCAAAACGCGGCAAGAAAGTTAAGGAAATCCTGGCCTGATAAAGGCTGAGGGTTATCAACAGAGATACTAGAGACAAGATCATGGCGAAGTCCAAAGAATTGAAGGTGACGCTGCTGAAGAGCAAATACGGGCGGCTGAAAAGTCACAGAGCCTGTATTGCCGGCTTGGGATTGAGAAAAATCCGCCACACAGTAATGGTTATCGATACGCCGGAAAATCGCGGCATGATTAATCAAATTTCGTACATGGTATCGGTAGAGGAAGTCTGACATGCGTCTGAACGATCTGTCACCCGGCCAGGGTGCGAAAAAAGTAGGCAAGCGTCTGGGTCGCGGTCATTCCGCGGGACAGGGTAAGACCAGTGGCCGTGGCCAAAAAGGTCAGAAGTCCCGGTCCGGCGGTTACCACAAGGTCGGATTTGAAGGCGGACAAATGCCTTTGCAGCGCCGTTTGCCGAAGGTGGGCTTTCGTTCACGTATGGCCAGGCTGACTGCGGAACTGCGTTTACATGAACTTGATCTTCCGACCGCCGATGTCATCGATATCGATGTGTTGAAGGCAATGAATCTGGTGCCTGCATTTGTGACCAAAGTTAAGGTCATCAAGTCCGGCGAAGTAACAAAAGCGGTCAAGCTGAAAGGTCTTGCGGTCACCAAGGGTGCGCGCGTTGAGATCGAGAAAGTTGGCGGCAGCATAGTAGAGTAATCAGGAAATAACGTGGCAAAGAGCCCCCTACAAAATCCGGCAGAATTAGCGAAGCAAGCGAGCAAACTGGGCGAATTAAAAGTTCGCTTCCTGTTTCTTGTTGGCGCGCTGATCGTTTATCGCAGTGGTACCTATATTCCGGTACCGGGCGTCGATCCGGTTGAGTTGGCGAACTATTTCGCACAACAGTCGGGTGGCATGCTGGCAACGTTTAACCTGTTCTCGGGGGGCGCACTGTCCCGTTTTGGCATCTTCGCACTCGGTATCGTGCCGTACATTTCGTCGTCGATCATCATGCAGATGGCAAGTCGTATCGTGCCCAGCCTCGAGCAGCTGCGTAAGGAAGGCGAATCAGGCCGGCGCCAGATTGTGAAATACACACGCTATGGCACGGTCGCGCTGGCAAGTTTCCAGTCGATTGCTGCCGCTTCGTGGTTGCAGGGTCAGCCTGGACTGGTTGTCATATCAGGCCCATCGTTCCTGATTACCGCGTGTATCACACTGGTAACCGGCACAGTATTCCTGATGTGGCTCGGCGAGCAGATCACGGAACGCGGTATCGGTAACGGAATTTCGATGATCATTCTGGCGGGTATTGTCGCCGGACTGCCCGGTACCATCGCGGGTACAGCCGAGCTGGTTCGTACCGGTGAGATGTCATCGATCACAGCGATCATGATGTTGCTGGGTGGCGTTGCAGCTATTATCTTCGTTGTCTATATGGAGCGTGCGCAGCGCCGTATTACGGTGAATTACGCACGACGCCAGCAGGGCCGCAAGATGATGCAGGCGCAAAGCACGCATCTGCCGTTCAAGATCAACATGGCGGGCGTAATTCCGCCGATCTTTGCCTCGAGCATCCTGATGTTTCCGGCGACGATCGCACAGTTTTTCGGTCAGGCGGCTGAACCGACTATGGTGCAACGTGCATTGCAGACTATCGGTGCCAACCTCGGCCCCGGGCAGCCTATTTATGTATTGATGTACGGAGCATTGATAATTTTCTTCTGTTTTTTCTACACAGCATTACAGTACAACTCGAAAGAGACGGCTGATCAGTTGAAGAAGGGTGGCGCATTTCTACCGGGTATCCGGCCGGGTGCCCACACAGCGGAATACATAGACCGAGTTCTGACTCGACTGACTTTCTGGGGCGCTCTTTATATCGCAGGTGTATGTCTGTTGCCCGAGATGGTTCGTATGTTCTATCCGAGCATGCCGTTTAGTTTCGGTGGCACTTCATTGTTGATTCTGGTCGTTGTCACGATGGACTTCATGTCACAGATGCAAGCACATGCAATGAGTCACCAGTACGAAGGCATGATGCAAAAAGCCAACCTGCGCAACTACGGCCGAGGGGGGCAGACTCGCTGATTCGTCAGCGTTTTGGAGACAGCTCATGAAAGTAAG
>JALHUQ010000318.1 GCA_022866645.1 Woeseiaceae bacterium
ACCCATTGATGTATATGAAGGCCCAGGAAGCTGGCGGGCCGGTCACCCCTCCGACCACCCTCACGGATCGCGACCTGATGTTCGAATTCATGCTGAATGCGTTGCGGCTGAACGAGGGGTTTGACGAGGCTATATTCGTCGTGCGTACCGGCCTGTCGACTCGTCAGCTCCTGGATGCCACCGGTCCAGCGCGCGAAAAAGGATTGATTGAGCGCAACGACACAGGAGTCTGGAAACCGACCGAGCTCGGCGGACGCTTCCTGAACGATTTGCAGGCCGAATTTATCGAAACCGGGGCGTAAATCGCGCCCCTTTATGAGTCCAGTCTGTAAAGTTCTTGCGCGCCCGCGCCACAATCGAGCGATCCCGCCGCCCGCGCTCGTTTGACCATTTATGCACAAGACCGCAGCTAAGCCTTAGTTTTCAGCATAAGACGGGCCTGATCTCACTTGGCGGGTTGCAAAGCACCTGTAACTAATTGTTTTTTAACGATTATCGAAAATGGACACAAAATAGTCATTCTGACAACGCTTCTTGAAAAACCGCAGCTTAGAGCATTCACTCAATTTTCATCCACAGTCTTATCCACAGCTTCTGTGGATAAGTTTAGGGGGCTTGCGGCGACCCCTGCTTCCCTATATCCTACGCGACCTTTTCGTGTAGTAGCCTGCTCGGGAGAGCCAGATAATGAAAGCCGACATACATCCCAATTACAACGACATGAAAGTCACCTGTAGTTGTGGCAACGAGTTCACGACACGCTCGACCCTCGGCCGGGATCTCCATATCGAGGTGTGCTCCTCATGCCACCCGTTCTATACGGGTAAGCAGAAGATCGTTGACAGCGGCGGACGCGTCGACAAGTTCCGCAAGAAATACGGCATGAGCTAGGGTCCCTCGCCGCCCTCGCTCAGCCCTGGCGGCGTTAAGGTTCCATATACCGACTTTCCACGATCCCCACAGCGGGGTGCTCTGCTATGCTTGCCATCTTGGTGCAGCGATTTTGAGAGGACAAATAATGAGCCAGGATGCATACCGACTTACAGGCCCCGACGGAACTGAATCCGAATTACCGATCAGGAAGGGCACTATTGGGCCTGACGTGATCGACATCGCGAAGGTGTATCGCGAACAAGGCGTGTTTACCTACGACCCGGGCTTCGTTGGGACAGGCAGTTGCGAGTCCGAAATCACCTTCATCGATGGCGAGAAAGGCATACTGATGTACCGGGGTTATCCGGTGGAACAACTTGCTGCGCATTCAAGTTTCATAGAGGTTTCATACCTCCTGTTACACGGTGAGCTGCCAACGGCAAGCGAACTCGCCGAATTCGACAACACCATCCGTATGCACACCATGCTCAACGAGGGCATGCTGAATTTCTTCAAAGGCTTCCGCTACGACGCTCACCCGATGGCCATGCTATCTGCTGTCGTCGGTTCCATGTCCGCGTACTACCACAAAGAAATGGATGCCTCGAATGAAATGCATCGCAAGATTTTTTCACATCGTATTCTGGCGAAGCTGCCGACGATCGCTGCGGCTGCATTCAAACTGAATAGCGGCCAGCCCTTCATCTATCCACGCAACGATCTCAACTATTGCGAGAACCTCTTGCACATGTTGTTTGCCGTGCCGGCCGAGCCGTATCAAATCGATCCCATTGCCGCAGAAGCGCTGGACCTGTTATTCATACTGCACGCAGACCATGAACAGAACTGTTCCACCTCCACCGTACGTATGGCTGGCAGTTCGGGGGCGAATCCTTACTCCGCGGTCGCCGCAGGAATCGCGGCCCTGTGGGGCCCCGCGCATGGCGGTGCGAACGAAGCAGTGCTCGAAATGCTGGAAGAGATCGGTGATGTGAGCCAAATTGGCAAGTACGTGGAAAAAGCCAAAGACAAGAACGATCCGTTCCGACTGATGGGCTTCGGTCACCGCGTCTATAAGAATTTCGATCCGCGTGCCACGATCATTCGCGAAATGTGCCACAAGGTTTTACAGCAACTGGATCGTAAAGATACGCCACTGTTTGATCTTGCTCAGGAGCTCGAACAGGTCGCGTTGAAGGACGACTACTTCATCGAGAAGAACCTTTACCCGAATGTCGATTTCTATTCCGGCATCATCTACCGCGCACTCGGCATTCCGACGTCGATGTTCACGGTGATGTTTGCAATTGGTCGCTCGGTCGGTTGGACAGCACACTGGCGAGAGATGATCGCGGATCCGAAAGGCAAGATTGCAAGACCGCGGCAGCTTTACACGGGCCATCCTGCCAGAGATTACATCCCTGTCAAAAAACGCTGAGCGTCGACGGTGTCATACGTGCTCAAGTAATTCTTGTACGGCGTTCGTGTCGACGCGTTTCATCGGTTTGCCGTCGATCGGGCTCATCGGTGCCTGGCGGATTCCGTCTATCGGAAAAACGGTTGCCTGGACGGTTTCGTTGCAGTGACTAAATTCAAAACCAGCGTAAGTTTCGATTTGCCCGCGGCGACTTTTTAGCCGGCGTTCATAGGGTCGAAACGCTACTCCGATATCGCCGATTTCCATTGCGACCATCTCGGGGCTGTCGGCAAAAAGATGCAGGTTGATGGCGGAGTTCTGGTCCGCGGTGCCAATGAGCACGGGCCCAACCAGTCGCGGAGTGAAGTCGGCGAGCAATTCCATCGCGGACAATGCGGCGGTGCGCATTAGCCGCAACAGGTCCTGATGCGACTCGCCACCGAAGATTTGCAAGTGATTGGCGACGGCGGCCTCGATCTCCGAATTACCGGGTAGAGAACCACGCGCGTTAAAGCCCAGTCGCTCGACGGCTTTTTGCTTCGCAACTCTATAATCACGCACACCGTGATTAACGATGATACGCGCGGCCTCCTGTGCGACGACCTGCCTTTCACGTTCCGACTCGTTAGTACGTTTTCTGCTCATCGACATAGAAGGGTGGCTCGGTAGAGTGGGAAGAGTGGTTCGGTAGAGTGGCTCAGAAAAGAGTATCGGTTTCCGCGTCCTCGTCTGGCTGCGGCTCTGGAATCGGGTCGACGCCGGACGCGTTGTTGAATGGGTCGCTAATCTCTTCAAGGTTTTCGCAATCCGGTACATGCCCCTCACGAAAGACCTCGAACATGACATTGGCCTCCCCGGAGCGCGCAGGGCAGCCCGTTAGCATATTGATCTTGACGGATACGATGCCCTCCGGCATCGGCATCTGATGTTCTGGAGCATTCTTGAATGCGAGACGCGCGAAATCGATCCATATCGGTAGTGCGGTGCGAGATCCTTCCTCACCCGGGCCGAGTGGCAGGTCATCGTCATAGCCGACCCAGACGACAGCAGCAAGGTCAGCGTTATAGCCGCCAAACCAGGCGTCTCGGCGGTCGTTGGAGGTACCTGTTTTGCCCGAGAGGTCCTTACGTCCCAGCGCTAAGGCTTTGCGACCGGTGCCGCGACTTATGACATCGCGCATCATGTCCTGGATCAGAAAGGCGTTCTGCGGCGTGATAGCTTGTGGGGCGACATTAAGATTTTCATACAAATCAGGCGCATCGGTCGCGTCGGGTCGATAGGTTTCTACGACGTCCGCCATCTGCTCGAGTCGCAATTGATCATCAGCCGGGTCTACAGCTTGCACAGTGGCGGTCGCGTCCTCCATCTCACCGGGTACGCATTCATCACAAACGATGGCAGGCTCTGCCCGGAACAGGGGCTCACCGACGGGGCCGAAAATGGCGTCGATCACGTAGGGTTTTACCGCATGTCCACCGTTAGCGAGCATCGCGTAACCCTGAGCCATGTCCAACGGAGATGCCTGTCCGCCACCCAGGGCCAGAGAGCCATTGTGAATCAGCGTCGCGTCGCTGAAGCCGAATTTCTTTAAGTGTCGAATCGCGTTGCCTATGCCGGTTTCGAACAACAGCAGTCTTACGGAAACGAGATTCATAGATCGAACCAGCGCTTCGCGCATGCGCGTTGGGCCGTAGAACCGGCCACTGTAATTAATGGGTCGCCAGACAGCCTCAAGCTCAGATGAACTGATAACGACCGGCGCATCCAATATAATCGTCGCCGGAGTATTGCCGTATTCCAGTGCCGCCGAGTAAATGAAGGGCTTGAAGGCGGAGCCGGGCTGTCGGTAAGCCTGGCGAGCCCTGTTGAACTTGCTGGTTGTATAATCAAAACCACCGATCAGCGCGGAAATGCCCCCGTCGTAGGGATCGATCGCAACGACGGCTCCTTGCGCTTCAGGAATCTGTGCCAGCGCCCAGCTGGAGTTGGCGGTCGGCATTACGTAGATAATGTCACCGACAGCGAGAACGTCGGCCGCAGATTTTGGTGCTGGGCCAAAGTTTTCCCGATCGATAAACGGATTGGCCCAACTGATGCCGGCCCAGGGCAGGGTGGCCTCGACACCATCGTGAAATACAATCGTTGCCACATTGTTTTGCGCAACGTTGGTCACCAGCGCCAGAGACAAACCGCCGGGCGCGTACTGGTCCAGTGCGTCGAAGATTTCCGCGGGCCACTGACTGTGTGGCAGAGCCAGCACTTCCTCGCTGAGTTCAACGTGCGCCCGCGGCCCTCTATAGCCGCGGCGGCGAGTAAATGTGAGCAGGCCGTTCTGCAGCGCGTAGTTTGCTGCTTTCTGCATGCGCGAATCGAGCGTCGTCACAACCTGATATCCAGCGGTGTAGGTTTCCTCGCCATACCGTTCAAGCATCTGGCTGCGAACCATTTCCGCTATATAAGGCGCATTGAGCTCTATCGCTGCACCGTGCAGCCGGGATTCCATCGGTTGCGACATCGCCTGCGCGTACTCGGCGTCATCGATATAACCAAGATCGAGCATGCGGCCCAGAACATAGCCTCTCCTGGCTTTCGCGTTCTCCGCATTCGACACCGGGTTGTATCTCGACGGTGCAGGCAGGACGCCGGCCAGCGTCGCTGCCTCGGCAATAGTGATTTCGCTGAGGTCTTTATCGAAATAGACTTGCGCCGACGCAGCGACGCCATAAGCGCGTTGACCGAAAAACATCTTGTTCAGGAACAGCGCCATGATCTGTTCCTTCGAAAACTCCTGCTCAATCTTGTAAGCGAGAAAAGCCTCTTTCAGTTTGCGACTCATCGTCTGCTCGCGGGTCAGAAAGTAGTCGCGTGCGAGCTGTTGAGTCAGCGTGCTTCCGCCGCCACCTGATGCGTCACCGGTTTGTGCGAGACGCGCGATCGCGCGCAGGACGCCTCGATAATCGACACCCGAGTGCTCAAAAAAGCGACGGTCCTCTGCTGCGACAAACGCGTCAACAACGTGCCTGGGCACTTCTTCGTAAGTGACCGGAATTCGCTTGCGCTCACCAATTTCGCTGATCAGGTAGCCATCACGGCTAAATATTCTTAAGGGCACCTCCAGCGGAATGTTGCGAATGGTCTCCGCGGCGGGCAGGCCGGGCTGCACATAATAATAAGCACCGATGACACCGGCCGTCGCACCGATAGCGGCCGTCAAACCCAGGCCCAGCAGGAGAATGAGCGCTCTTAAACCCCTTAATCGGCTTATGTGACGTGGTTTAACTTTTTTCTCCAGGGGATTATGCATAGTAAGCAGCGTATTCAGCCGAACATCCCTGTTTTGAGGACCTTAGTCCACCTGAGTAAAGGTTACGATGGTGCGCGGCTGGTGTAAGAAAGGTGGCTTTTTAAGGGCAAGACTCAAGACGAGGCGTCAGGCGGCTCATGATAGACGGCAAAACCTGAACCCTGCAATAACGAGTCTCTCTTAGGCCGACGACTGGTTCACGGAATAGAGATGCCCGGCAGCATTACCATACGGATGCTGGGTTCGTGAACAAAGTCACGTTTTATTTAACATTTTATTGATATATAGTTAAATCGCGTTGCTAATGTCCGAACTAGTTTTGACTCGCAACTTACCGACTTAGAAGGAAAAAAACGTGCTTTTTGGCAATAAAAAACAGCCACTGCTGGGCCTCGATATCACGACCTCGTCGGTTAAGTTGATAGAGCTTTCACAGAGCGGAAAGCGCTATCGCGTCGAGTCCTATTCAGCGGAACCAACGCCCCCAAGTTCAGTGAATGAAAAAGCGATCGTCGACGCCAAGGCAGTCGGGGAAGCCATTCGCCGCGCCGTAAAGCGCGCGGGAGCCAAGGCCACGAACGTAGCCGTCGCGATTAGCGGTGATGCTGCGATTACGAAAATCATACAAATGTCATCGAGCCTCTCAGAGCGAGATCTCGAGGCTCAGGTCGAAATTCAGGCCGATCAATACATCCCCTTCCCGATGGAAGAGGTTAGCTTCGATTTCGAAGTCATTGGTCCCAATGAAAAAGACCCGGAGCTTGTCGACGTTTTGCTGGTTGCGACACGTACGGAGAACGTCGAACAACGTCAGGCGGCAGTAACCGCCGCGGGATTGCAGACGGAAATCGTCGATGTTGAGGCATTTGCGCTTGAAAACGCTTGCCGCCTGCTGAGCCACCAAATTCCTGATGGCGGCATCGGACAGTCGGTTGCCGTCGTTGATATTGGTGCGAGCAGCACGACGTTCAGTGTGCTTCAGGACCTGAGAGTTGTTTATACGCGCGATTTTAACTTCGGTGGCCAACAGCTTACCGAGGAAATCATGCGCACCTACGGGTTGTCGATGGAAGATGCCGGCCGCGCCAAGAAGCAGGGCGGCCTGCCGAGCAACTATCAGCCCGAAGTGCTTGAGCCCTTCATTGATGACATGACGCAGCAAGTCAGTCGCTCGCTGCAGTTTTACCTGGCGTCAGGTGGCGGTCGCGAGCAGCCGAACATGATTCTGGTTTGTGGCGGTTGCGCCAACATTCCAGGCATTGCGGACGTCATTTCAAGTCGTGTTGGTATTCCAACCGAAGTCGGCGATCCGCTGGGCCAAATGAAGATTTCATCAAAAGCTAAATCACAAGGAGTGAGCAAAGATGCAACAGCATTGCTTACTGCCTGTGGTCTCGCTCTCAGGAGCTTTGACTAATGCCTAGTATTAATCTACTCCCCTGGCGTGAGGCGAAACGGAAAAAGCGTCAACGCGATTTCGGAGTCGCAATGGGCGGCGCCGTGGTTGCTGGCATTGCAGTAATAATGCTTGCGATGCTGGCGTACTCGCAGATGATCTCTGCGCAGGAGTCTCGCAACGACCGGCTGACGAGCGAAATAGCCGAGCTTGAGAAAAGCATTCAGGAAATCGATGGCCTGGAACGCCAGAAAGAACGCCTGATTGCTCGTATGGAAGTCATTGAGCGACTGCAAAAAAGCCGGCCTGAAATCGTTCATTTGTTTGACGAACTCGTACGTCAACTTCCCGAAGGTGTCTATCTGACGAGCATGAAGCAAACTGGCTCACGAGTTGAGATACGCGGCGTCGCACAGTCAAGCACTCGCGTGTCCGCACTGATGCGTCAAATCGACGCCTCGGAGTGGCTCAGCGACCCTGAAGTTGAAAGGGTAGAGACAAAACAATCCGGAAATTCACGGCAATCTGAATTCGTGGTCTACCTGAAGCAACGAAAGCCAGGTGTTGCGGTGGAGGATGACGTATGAGCATGATTGACGAACTCAAGAGTCTCGATGTCAATGATATCGGGCGTTGGCCGACGGCTTTCCGTGGTGCTGTGATCGCAGTGGTATTCCTGGCCGTTGTTGGCCTCGGTATTTACTTCACGATCGTCGAAGACAAGCGTCCCCAGCTGCAACGAGCTCAGGATGATGAGCTGCAACTGCGAACAACGTTTGAGAACAAGCAACGCAAAGCGGCGAATTACGACGCTTACAAAGCGCAGCTTACGCAGATTGAACAATCATTTGGCACCATGCTTCGGCAGCTGCCAGGTGAAACAGAAATTCCCAGCCTGATCGTCGACATTTCTCAAACCGGTCTTGCTGCCGGATTG
>JALHUQ010000319.1 GCA_022866645.1 Woeseiaceae bacterium
CTTGTCCGTCAAATTCGCATTAACGACTTTTGCTTTCACCTTGGCCGGAGCTGGCAGAGCGAACACAATGTCGATCCGTTCATCGAGGCTGGATGGGTCATTCAAGAGGTCAGCCGCCTGGCAACAGGTCAGTCCTTCGCCCTTGCCGTGTCGCAGGTTCCACGTGTCCGTGAACGCGACAGACAGTTGTTGGTAGGCTGTCGGCATGAAGTACGGTGCGAGTGGCACGTTCGCGGGTCCGTTGTTGAAGTCTCCGGCAAGAATGACGCGTGGAGCCTCTGGAAAGTACGAAAGATACGCTGCCAATGTTCCGTCCAGCTCCATCGCCTGATACGGCTGTAAGGCGGTTGACTCGGCACTGTCCCCGAGCATACGCACTTCCAGATGTGTGTTGACGAACAGGTAGTCGTCGCCCTTTACCCTTGCATTCACGGCCACGAATCCGCGTTCAACTGTAATGTCGCCCAGCGGTGTCTTTACAGTCGCGACAGCCTGGTAGTGACAACCGTCGCTTGCGGGGGCTGGTTTGACGCATGGAATTCCAGCGACGCTTGCGGACACATCGCCGCGAGCAAGGATAACGTCGCGGTCAATTACGCTGACGATCATCGCGGGTACCGGGTTTTTCGCAGTTCCGATTCCTGGCAAAAACACCGGAAGAGCCGGAATCGTCATGTTTTGCAGAACAGCCACTACATGATACTCGGAGCCCAAATCCTCGAGCGCCGATGTTGTCAATGCAAGGTGGTCGTTAAAGGCACCATTGAATGCTGCGCAAGCATCGAAATTCGGTACCAGCGAAATGCAGCTGAATGCATAGACTTCCTGTAGTGCCACGAGATGCGGTTTTCGATCGGCTATCGACTCCGCCAGAGATTTCGCACGTTCGGGAATGTTGTTGATGGCAATGGCCTGCAGAGCATTGAAGATCGCAAGCGGGTATTGCTCCGGAGTCGCAGCGATAACAGAACTAAGATCGGCGCCCAGATACTGGTTCTGAGTCATCACCTTGATTTCGGCTTTTTTATTACCGGCGTAGGCTGGCAATAGGCCGAAAGCCATGGTCAAACAGACCACCGCCATTAGGATTTTCTTCATGATAAATACCTCATTGGTGTGAATTCTTCTCACGTCTCGGCGAAATTGCCGAGCGGACACAGCTTCGCGCCAAGACCGCAATCGTTCTTGAGGTTAGTCGGAGGAATACGTGATCATCAGCTGATGCGTTGAATTAAGGTGACAGTGACCTTAACTGCCGGGTTAAGGTCACTGTCACCTTAATTGACCGGTAGCCGTAATATGCATTGTCTGCGGGCGGTCCTTATGTGGTATGAAAAATCGAAATATACGAATTAGACTTCGGAGCAGCGGTACTGTAATCGCCGAAGGTCCGCTGGGTTGGGGCATTACGCCATTTGAAGGCAACTTTTATATACGCAAGAAGTACCTGCGTACGGAAGGCTTCAGAGCTAATTTCATCCCCGGACTTTGCATCTATAAGTTTCTCTATGTGTGGATGGATCTAAATCACGAAAACGGCACAAAAATCCCTGGTCTCGGTTGGATGTATTGGCTGCCCAATCCCTTGTTTCCATTCATCTGGTTTAGAGTGGCAGTTCCGCGACGCCATCCCGAAATTACTTACGAAGAATACTAGGGAGTCATGGCGATGCTCCTGAGAGTAAGTTCGTCGTTCTTGTGCCTGGTCGGGGCGCTGCTCGCGCAGTAAGCGAAGCGCAGGGTCACGGTGGTCAATTTCGGCATTGAAGACGAAGGAATCGGCAGTCCGGGACAGGACCGGAGTCTATCGCCTGGGGGGCGATACCATGCTGCTCGATAGCAATGGCAAAAAACAGCCAAAAGCCCTGCCGCCTGGCATCGAAAAGAACCTCGCACGCGGCAAACCGTTACCGCCAGGATTGATCGCATTGCGGCCGTCGCCACCGCACGGTTTTGAGCGCATCATTGTGGATGGAAAAGTTCTTCTGGTAGAGGTCGCGACGAATGTAATCCACGATATACTGACGGACGTCATTCTGCGCTAATCCAAACGAGGGCCTGTTCGTGCTTACTA
>JALHUQ010000320.1 GCA_022866645.1 Woeseiaceae bacterium
AGGTTCGACCAACCCGAAAGATTGATATCGTTGGCATCAACGATAATGTCCCAGCTGCGCTCAGCGGCTGGCGCCTCAAGGAGCTGAATCGCGGACACACTCAGTTGCTTACCCAGATCATCGGGCAATCGGACATCGGCAGCAGCAGCAATCCGTTTCTCGTCGACACCTACACTGACTCGCGGAATTGCGAAGAAATTCGGCCGCTCGTCACCCGGCCGGATGAATCGTAGTTCGATGTCTTCGCCGATGACCTCAATATTCATCAGGGGCGCTGCAGATTTCTCTGCTTTGGAGCTCAATAGCTCAGCCACATCCATGCCCTGAATCCGGTAGCTGCCGTCCTCCAGCTGACGAATATCGACGCTCGTATCGCGTATGACCAGGCGATCTACGACCAGGGCTTGTTCGAACAGCAAGCGCATGAAACCGACGCCGACGCTGACTTCCTCGGCCGCGACGATACGAGCGCCGCTGTCGAGACGAATCAATTCAGCCTTATGAAATTTGAGCTCCGGCCCGCTGAGACTCCAGCGTGCGTCCATGCCGGAAAATTCCACCTGCATGCCGATCGCGGCGCTGGCCCATTCTTTGATCTCGTCCTGATACTCCGGCACGCGCGGCAATAACAATCGAAACAGCCCTACGATAATCGCCAACAGAATCACGATGCTCGCTGCTACGTAAGCGAAGATCTTAATCAGGAGACGGAGGATTTCTTTCATAAATTCCGGTAGCTCAGATCACATCAGAACGACGTCGAACTGATCCTGAAGATACAGCGACTCTGATTGCAGGCGGATTGACTTGCCGGTTTGTTCTTCCAGGTCGGCCAGGCTCACGGCGTGTTCGTCCAGCAGCAGGCCAATAACGTCCTCGTGCGCGAGAACCAGCGCCTCGTCGAACTCAAATTGTCGCGACTGCCTGATAACTTCACGGAAGACCTCAAAACAGACCGTTTCGGCTGTCAGAACAAAGCCGCGCCCGTTACAGCTGCGGCAGTCTTCGCCCAGGACGTGCTGTAAGCTTTCCCGCGTGCGTTTGCGAGTCATTTCAACCAGCCCAAGAGGTGACAGCGGTGAAATCTGGTGGCGGGCGTAATCACGTGACAGGGACTTCTCCAACAGCTGCAGAACGTTGTTGCGATGATCCGCCTCCACCATGTCAATAAAGTCGATGATGATAATGCCGCCGAGGTTTCTGAGCCTAAGCTGCCTCGCGATAGCAACGGCCGCCTCAAGATTAGTACGGTAGATGGTGTCCTCAAGATCTCGGTGCCCAACATAGCCGCCCGTATTGACGTCGACGGTCGTCATCGACTCAGTTTGATCGAAGATAATGTAACCTCCGGATTTTAAAGTAATACTTCGATCAAGAGATTTACGAATTTCGTCTTCAATACCGTACAGATCAAAGACAGGTCGTCGGCGTTTATACAGTTCAAGCATCGGCTCAGCATCCGGAAGATACGTTCT
Source organism: Woeseiaceae bacterium (assembly GCA_022866645.1). Classification (GTDB taxonomy): domain Bacteria; phylum Pseudomonadota; class Gammaproteobacteria; order Steroidobacterales; family Woeseiaceae; genus UBA1847. The sequence goes on from JALHUQ010000320.1 coordinate 1,476, forward strand.
CGTGAATTCCTGCATGGCAATGAAATCAACTTCGGAATCAACCAGAATTCGTTCCACGTCTGTCGTTACCAGGTCGCGTAATACCCTGAGTGGCAAAGACAAATCTTCATGTACGAGTGATTTTGCATTCGCGACCCTGCACCGTTGCTGAACGATATCCCAGAGTTTCAGGGTGTAGCGAAGGTCCGCTGAGATCACGTCCTCGGACATACCCTCCGCGACGGTTCTGACTATGGCGCCACATTTGAGGCCGTGCTCCGCCAGTAATCCCGCCACGATGCAGCGCAGCCGCTCGCGCTCAAGCTCGTCTTCAATTCTGGAAGAAACACCGACAGTGACACTGTGTGGCAAAAGCACGAGGTGTCTCGACGGCAGTGTGACGAATGTTGTGAGCCGCGCACCCTTGTTTCCCAGTGGGTCCTTAACGACCTGCACCATGATGCTGTCGCCTTCCCGGACCCGATCTTTGATATTCGGAACATTCTCGGTGTATTCAGCCGTGTCGGGTGACGCGATATCGGCGGCGTGCAAAAACGCCGTTCTCTCCAGGCCCAGATCAACGAAGGCCGCTTGCATACCGGGAAGGACACGGGAGACTCGCCCCTTGTAGATGTTGCTGACTAGCCCGCGCCTGGCCACCCGTTCAATGTAGACCTCCTGCAAGACTTCATTCTCAAGTAGCGCGGCGCGCACTTCGCTCGAAGTGACATTGACCAGGATTTCTTTTTTCGGCGATTCGTTCGTCATTTCTGCTTTGGTAAAATCTCGATTCCAGCCGACTTCAACAGCTCCACCGTTTCAAAAACCGGCAGTCCCATTACTCCCGAATAGCTGCCACTGATGGCCGCCACGAACATGCCACCCAGTCCCTGAATTCCATAGGCGCCGGCTTTGTCGCAGGGCTCCCCACTTTGCCAGTAAGCCAGCGCCTCGTCCCGATCAATTTCGCGAAACCGCACATCCGTCGCACAAAGTGCCGCCCGGGTTCCTCCCGGTGCCCGCAATGCGACGCCCGTCAGTACAGAATGGGTGCGGCCGGAAAGCGCCATCAGCATATCGATTGCTTCATCTGCGTTGGCCGGCTTGCCCAGAAGCCGATCGCCAAGGACGACAACGGTATCGGCACCTAACACGTACTCTGCGTCAGGGACTTCCTCAACCTTGGCAGTCGCCAGTCGCAATACCAGGTCCTCAGGCAATTCACCCACCAGGGGACTTTCGTCCGTCTCCACCGGCACGACGTCAAAATCGATGCCCAGCGCCTGCAAAATCTCACGGCGTCGCGGCGAGGTAGAAGCCAGAATCAATTTTAGACGTGAACGCATGGGGATTCGTCAGACTCGATGGTAGGGATGGCCGTTTTGCAAAGACCATGCCCGGTAAAGCTGCTCGGACAGCAGCGCACGGGCCATGCCATGCGGCAATGTCAATTTGGACAAAGACCACAAGCTGTCGGCCCGTTGCCGCACGGCGTCCGATACGCCATCCGGTCCACCAATAACAAAACAGAGATCGCGCCCATCGGTCTGCCATTCGGACAATTTGTCCGCGAGTTCCTGGCTGCTTAACGGTTTGCCGCGCTCATCGAGCAAGACCACTTGTTCCGTTGCAACCAGTTTCGCAAGTATCAGTTCGCCCTCGGCTTCCATCGCCTGGCGCGACTTGTCATTCTTGTTGCGGTGAACCGTAGGAATCGTATCAAGCCGAAATTTCCACTCGCGCGGATATCGCGCACTATAAATGCCGAAGGCGTCGTCTACCCAGGACGGCTGCCGATCTCCGACCGCTAAGAGGCGAATATGCACGGCCTAAGCTTTGGTCGCCGCAACATCTCCAGGCGTAGTGATCGACCAGAGTTTCTCCAGATTGTAGAACTCACGTACCTTGGGCTGCATCACATGAACGAGCGCATCCTGCAGATCCAGCAGCACCCACTCGCCGCCGCTTTCCCCTTCAACTCCGATGGCCGGGTAGCCGGCTGCCTTGGCTTTCTCCGCGACGTTATCGATCAGGGCCTGCACATGTCGGGACGACGTACCACTTGCCACAATCATCCAGTCCGTCACCGTCGTCATCTCGCGAACGTCGAGCTTGCAGATATTCAGCGCCTTGATGTCCTCCAGGGCGTCGACCACCAGATTGCTAAGTTCTTCACTATTCATTTGTGTCACTCATATAAACGCCAGTCTCCTCAATAACGTCTCTCACCGCATCCGGCATCAGGAAGCGCGGGTCTCGACCGGCGGCGACCAATTCTCTAATTTCGGTAGACGCAATCTCGAGCTGCGTAACCGCATGTATGTGTATGCGACCGTGCGTAGTGTTGTGCAGGTCATCCACCCGATGCGTACCGTACTCAGCGATTAGCTCGCCCAGAGGGCCTATATCGGGTGCTCGCCAGCCCGGTCGGTGCGCGACAACGATATGGGCGAGATCGAGAATTTCGTCCCAGCGGTGCCAGTCCGGCAATTTGAGGAAGGCATCCATTCCTACAATAAGACCCACCGAGCGAGCGGGAAATTCCCGACGCAGCTCAACCAGCGTATCCACTGAATAGGACGGCCCTTCACGGCGCAATTCGCGGTCGTCACTCACAAAGCCTGCTTGCCCGGCGATAGCGGCCTCGACCATTCGAAAGCGCAATCCGGCATTAGCGAACGTCATGCCGCGGTGCGGCGGATCACCACAAGGGATAAAGCGAACCTGTTCGAAATTGAGCGCCTGTAGCATCTCAAACGCCGTTCTGAGGTGGCCATAATGAATCGGATCGAAGGTACCGCCAAATACGCCGATCGGTTTCATTGTGACAGGCTCACGACGACGTCGGTCGCCATTTGCCACGGGTTACCCGCGCGTTGTCCTTTGGCCGCCGCATCAGCACGGCCCGTCGCCTTCAGCATCTTGTGGAAGTCGCCATGCTGGTGTCGGCTGATGCAACTGCGCACCAGACCTTGTCGATTACTCCAGACACCTGACTTTTGCATCGCTCCGCCCAGGTCGCCGCCCTGTCGAATGACGTCATCGAGCGTCGCCAGCGTTCGCAATTCCCGCGTCAACGCCCACATGACGATGACAGGCTCCACTCCCTCGGCACGCAGGCCGCCAAGAATCTTGACGGACCGATTTGCATCGCCGGCAAGCGCGGCGTCGGTCAGTTTGTAAACGTCATAGCGGCTGCTGTTCGCGACCGCGTCATTGACGGCTTCGGCGCTAACCTTTCCTTCGCCGAGTATCAGGCGAAGCTTTTCAATTTCCTGCCGGGCGGCCAACAGATTGCCCTCGACCCGATCTGCAATCAAGGTCACTGCGTCTCGGTCGGGTTGCAGACCGGCCGCTCGCATTCTGTTGGCAATCCAACCCGGAAGTTCACGTACACCGATAGGCCAAAGCGGCAGTGACACGCCTTTCTGTTCGATAGACTTCGCCCACTTGGAGGCGCCGCCGCTTTTGTCGAGCTTCGGGCCGGTGACAATAAACAGCAACTCAGGTCCGGACTGCTCTACGAGTTCGATGATTGCGGCGCTACCTGCCGCGCCGGGTTTACCCGTCGGCAACCGTAATTCGACGATGCGCTGCTCGGCGAAAAGTGAATAATTTCCGGTCGATGCCGTCAACCCGTTCCAGTCGAAACCTGTCGTCGCGACGTGCAGCTCGCGAGACGTGAAACCACTTTTACGTGCGGCCGAGCGAATTGTATCCAGCGCTTCGTCCACCAACAGAAACTCGTCACCTGTAACCAGGTAACAAGGGGCGAGTGATTTCAGGAGGTGCGAAGAGAGCTGATTAGCCTGGATCTTCAAGCAAGCTGCTCCACGCTTATCGATTCGCCTTCAAGTAGCACGGGTATGCCGTCGTCGACGGGGTAGATACGCTTGCCGTCATCGGTGACCAGCGCTTCGGTCAAGGCCTTGGTCACAGCGGACCCTTCCTGGTTCTTAAGCTCGCCTGCATTGATGGCCGCATTGACCCGGTCGAGCTTGTCTTTCTTCAGTACCGATAGACCCTTATGGGTCACCGGGCATCGCAAAATTGTCAGTAGTCGCTTGTCCATGCGGCATTGTAACCCTTCATCGGCGCTTGAGAACAGCCGCTAACTCAATATTGCCACTCGATTCTGCAGCCGATATTGCAGCCTGCATGTCCTCATGCAGGGGACGGAACTGCTGATTAATCAAGCGACAACGCATGATGGCCTTCAGTGCGGGAATGTTCTCGCCATGCTGCAGCATGTCGTGAATATAGTGCTGCGCAAAGAACAAGGCGGGTTCCTTTTGTTCCCATCTCAGCATACGGTCGAAGTACCACGCCCAGGCTGCGACAGTATCGGGGTCCTGAGCTATCTCCTCCGTAATGTGTTTGAACCCTCCCGCACGATTGCCTCGGCTGATGAAGCCATAGGCATGCGTCAGAATCGTATTTCGCGCCATCTCGAGATCGCGCGAAATTTGATCGTCATCCGGCTGCAGCGATTCAGGAATACTAACGTCCTCCATCAATCCGTACGGCTCGATCAAACTACCGATCAACGAGAAGACAGACGAAATTAATAGCATGCTTATCAGATTCGCGAGCATCGTCGGAAGCGACTCACTTTGCAGTATGAGCCAGCCAGCGACGACGAGATAAACCGACGCAATCCAGAACGTATCGCCACACTTGCGGAACAGCCGGCCGAGCGCGACCGGGTTGAGGCTTTGCAAAGGCGAATGAGTAATCGCAAGAATGGCAAACGACGCCGGCAATACAGCGCCGGCTGCGATGAGCACCAGCATCGCGGCGGCGTTCCCGAAGCCAACACCGGCCGCGGTCACTGCCCATACGGCAAGTAGCACTAAAGGGGCTGGAAACAAGCTCCAGGCATTGCCGAACCACCTGAAAAAATCGACATCCGGGGGTGCCGGTACACGATCCAGCGCTCGGGCCTCGAGCAGGATCATTTGAAATCGAAATACCGCGGGAATAATGAGGACCATCAAAAAAAGGCCCAGCACGCCACCCCATAGAGCCAGGGACATCAGCAACCAAAGCACCACTACCGGTATCAGCACACTGGATTGCGTCACCGGATACATTATCGCTGTCACAATGTCAGCTGGTTTGATCGTTGTCCCCTTGCCCTTTCGGCACCGGATCGTAACCCGACCCGCCCCACGGATGGCAGCGGCCAATCCGTTTCGCCGCCAACCAGCTTCCCTTCAGGAAACCGTGCATCTGCAGCGCTTCGATAGCGTAACTGGAGCATGTGGGATCGTATCGGCAATTGGCGCCCAGCCACGGCGAGACGGCGAACCGGTAAAGCCGCACCAACTGGATCAGCGGCCACGCGAGCGTTTTGCTCAGCGCGTTGGCCATCAGGCAGCCGCGACGGCCTCTGACGCGAATCGGCGTATCGCTGTCAGCATTGAGGAAAGGCCGGTGCTACGTGTAGGACTCAGGTGACTTTCGAGTTGCAACGCGGTAACGAAATCGGGCGGCGTATCGAGTATGTCCTGCGGTTTGCGGCCACTGTACAGGCGTAACAGCAGTGCAATAAGACCCGAGACTATCGCCGCATCGCTGATCGCTTCGAAGTGTAATCGACCATCCTTTTTATTGGCGACAAACCAGACCTGCGCCTGACATCCTCGAATTCGATTCTCCTCAGTACGCAGCGCCAGTGGAAAGTCGGGTAGACGTCGTCCCATGTCGATGATGTATTGATAGCGATCCATCCAGTCTTCGAACATTTCGAAATCCTCGACCAGCTCTTGCTGTGCGATCTGGATTTCGTTGCTCATCCCTGGCCTCGCCGCCAGGTCGTGCCTTCACGACCATCCTGAATAGTGATACCTGCAGCCATAAGCTGATCACGGATTATGTCGGCCGTTTCGAAATCACGTTCAGCCTTGGCCGCATTGCGCTTTTCAATTAAAGCCTCAATATCATCGGACGCAAGATCGCCTGTCGCATGGCCTGCGAACCACTCTTCGGGATCGTTAGCAAGAAGTCCCAGCAAATCACCACTGGCATACATTTGAGCAGCCAACGTTATCCGCTTGCGATCATCGGTCGCCTTGTTGAGTTCTTTTGCGAGAGCAAAAAAGGCCGCCATTGCTCTTGGCGAGTTCAGGTCATCTTCCAGCGCCGCTATCAAGTCGCCCGGAACGTCAGCCGCCGCGCGATCCGCCTCCGACACTTCGACACCCTGAACCGCTCCGTACAATCGGTCGAGCATTCGACGCGCAGACTCCAGAGTCTCGTCGGACCAGTCGAGTGGCTGCTTGTAGTGCGCGCTCAACAAGGCTAGCCGTATTACTTCTCCCGGAATCGTCTTGATCAGTTCATGCACCAGAAGTACGTTGCCGAGCGACTTCGACATCTTCGTCTGATCCATGCTGAGAAAACCATTGTGCAGCCAATAGCGAGCGAACGGAGCGCCATCGTGCGCGCAGGAGCTTTGTGCCATCTCGTTCTCGTGGTGCGGAAACACCAGATCACGTCCTCCTGCATGGATGTCGATCGTTGTGCCCAGGTGTTTTTCTGCCATGGCCGAACACTCGATGTGCCAGCCGGGCCGTCCTCGACCCCAGGGAGAATCCCAGCCCGGAAGCTCCGGAGTCGAGGGTTTCCACAAAACGAAGTCATGCGCTGCTTTTTTGTAAGGAGCAACCTCAACACGGGACCCGGCGATCATTTCGCGCAGATCGCGTTTTGAGAGCGTGCCGTAACTTTCGTCCGATGAGACATCAAACAAGACATGACCTTCGGCTTCGTACGCGAATCCCTTGTCGATGAGAGTCTTGATCATCGCGACCATTTCACCGACGTGTTGCGTTGCTCGAGGCTCGATATCGGGCGGACGAACGCCGAGCGCGGCCATATCGTCGTTGTACGCTGTTATGAACCGCGCGGTGATTTCGTCGATGGGCTTGCCTGTCTCCACCGACGCTGCATTGATCTTGTCGTCAACGTCGGTGATATTGCGCGCAAAAGTCAGCTTGTAACTGCGGCGCAGCAAGCGCGCCAGCAGATCGAATACGACGGCGGGCCGCGCATTACCAATATGCGCATAGTTGTAAACCGTTGGGCCACACAAATACATTGTCACCTCGCCCTCTTTTAGAGGAACGAAGGGGACCTTCTTGCCTTGGAGCGTGTCGTGCAGCTGTAGGGTCATAAAAACGCGGCTCTGCCAATCAAAGGACGCAATCATATCAACATTGCTGCTGGCCGCTACGCCCGGTATCCTGCCCGCCGGCAAATTATACGCCGAGGACTCTTTATGACCGCAGTGCCCATCAAATTTCAAGCCCGCAAATCGATAGAGCAGGTCGAAGAAGGCAACGACCTCGCGCCGAAATTCGACGAGCGTGGACTCATTACGGTTGTAACCACCGACGCGGATAGCGGCGAGGTCCTGATGCAGGGCTACATGAGCGCGGAAGCACTACAACTCACGATCGCCAGCGGCGAGGCACACTATTACAGCCGCAGCCGCCAGACCCTATGGCACAAGGGCGCCACCAGCGGCCTCGTACAAACGGTCAAAGAACTACTGATCGATGACGATCAGGACTGCATCTGGCTACGCGTCAACGTCAGCGGCGGCGCCAGCTGCCATGTAGGCTACCGAAGCTGCTTCTACCGAAAGGTGCCGGTCGGCAAAGACTTCGAAGCCAGACAATCAGACGGACACGTAGAGCTCGAATGGACCGAAACCGAAAAAGTTTTCGACCCGAAAGACGTCTACGGCGACACCCCAAACCCGACGATCCTGTAAGACCATCCCGCGAACCCGTCCCTGCGGCCCTGCGCGAATGTTATCTAGAATCGGCCTTCAGCATCATGTCGCCGCTTAGCGCGTAGTCGTCGAGCAGCCGGTTGTGGTTCGGCCATCGCGATGGCTCGTGCCTGAAACGCATATTCGATCGCACCGGCCATCCACAAGAAATAACCCATCAGTTCGACGAATTCCTCGAAAGCGACCTTGACGATACGGCGGTAATCGTCGCCCAGAATCGACGCCCACAGGGATTCGTCGCCGACAAGGCGTGCGAATACGAACAGGACGACTGCTCCGGCAAACAATAGCGTGAGACCCGGCGACGGCCAGATACGGGCAAGTGCGATTTGCAATCGTTTGTAGTTTCTGTAGGTGTACACAATCAGCAGCGCACCAATAACGACAATGATGATCTGCCACAAATTCGCGACGATGTCGCGATCGAGAAAATAGTGCAGTTCGCCGATCAGGAACACTAAAGCGATGCCGCCACAGGGAACGGCGATAGGCCGCTGCGAGGGGCAATATCGGGCGACCCACCACATTACGGCGCCGCACAGTCCAAGAATGATGGCCTGAATAATTTCGACAGGAGAATACTCGCTGGTGCCTGAGGGACCCGCCTCATTCAGCAGGATCTGGAGCTTCAGGCTGCCTGGCGAAGCCAGTTCCATCTGCGTCAATGCCCACGTTACGAACGCGATCGCGACGAAATAGAGCAGGTAACGTAACCAGGCCATGCCGAACTATACACCGCGGTCCAGTCAGTGACGCAGTTGGAAAGTGACTTCGCCTGATGCGCTCATAAGTCCATGATTCATAAGAAATTCCGCGGCATCCTCGGCGTCGCTTTCGAACCAGGCACGTGTGTTGCCCAGGCGAAAACTGTAACCCCAGACGTCCATATCGAGCATGAGTCGATCACGTCCAACAGCCAAAATATGGTCGGCCAGTAAAATCTGCAAATAGCACACGGCGGACTCTTCAAGATCATCACCACCGGCATCACGATCAAGACTGCTGCGGCGGTCCTCCGTCATGCATATCAGGTGGCTGGTCTCATGAAGTAGCGAATGTATGGGTGTATCGGCCCGCACGTAGACGGTACGACCAATAATTCCGGCTTCCGGCTCGCCCCAGTAGCTGCCACTGATCGCGACCTCGGGTTCCTGCTGCACAAGTTCGATGTCGTATCGATGAAACAACGAGTTCAGGGCCCTTTGCGACACATCCGATACGAGCAACATTGGCTGTCAGAGCGTCGAGATCTGCTTCATGACGATGCGCACGAGATCCTGAACGATCGCCTCGCGCAGCAATTCTTCCTCGCGCGCCTTACCCAAAACCAGCGTCGAGTCATACGTGTAATCTCGCGTCAGGGTCAGCGTTTGCTGCGGCAACAACGTAGCCGCTCCTGCATCGAGACGGTAGGCAATCGTGTAGAACACCTCGTACTCGGTTGGCACATTGCGCGCGGATACAGAAAGCACTCGTTGCGCCGTTTCGTCGAATGAGATTGTGAAGGTCGCCGTTGCATCCGTCGCAGATTCGCTTAGCTCTACACCCGCAGCGCGCAGTTCATTCTCGAACGCTCGCAGGAATGGGCTGAGTCGATCATTGCTCGCAATGTAGGTGCGCTCCATTCCCGCTGGCGGCGCGAAGGCACCTTGCAAATGAAATCCACACGCCACCAGACTGCTGGCAAGCGGCATCAATAACAATAGGCGAAAGAACCTAAACAACAATATTGACCAATCGACCGGGCACGACAATGACCTTGCGCACGTCTTTGCCATCGATAAACCGCTGCACATTTTCGTCGGCAAGCGCCAGTTCTTCAACGACGCTGCTGGGCGCATCAACAGCGACCGAAAGCCGAGCCCGCAATTTACCGTTGACCTGCACAACCATTTCTACAAGCTCCAACTCGAGCGCGCTTTCGTCAACGTCCGGCCACCGCTGGTCTATCAGCGTCGATTCGTGGCCAAGCTCTTTCCAGAGTGCATGACAAATATGCGGCACCATCGGCGACAACATTATTACGACGGCTTGTAGCGATTCGCGTTGCACCGCACGACCAGCATCGGAGCTATCTTCGAATTTATTAATTGCGTTCA
>JALHUQ010000321.1 GCA_022866645.1 Woeseiaceae bacterium
ATTGCCGCTGACGGGTCACCGCCGACACCGAAGTCCTGGGTACGGATGCCGCGAACACTGACCGCGTCAATGAAGCTGTCCTGGCTGTTACCGGTGATTCCCGGAGTGAAGGATATGAGGTCCTTCACATCGTTCAGATTGGCGTCCTGAATAAAGTTGCCGGAGAGGGCGGTAATCGCCAACGGCACGTCCTGCACCGATTCAGCGCGCTTGGTTGCGGTCACGATGATCTCGTCCAGGTCCTGACCGACGGCTGGGGCGGAAAAAGCCGCCGTAACGATGGCTGCCGAAACAGCTGCCGACACCGCGTTACGTTGCGGCTGCCAATACTTTTGCGAATTTCTGTGATTCATCGGATCCCCCGGTTTGCACCTGTTTATGAGTCTTGCCGTTGCTGCGGTATATGCCAGACAGGCTGACACCCAAGATAACTCAATACGGCTGGCTTTGGCTAGTTTTGGCTGGAAGGAAATACGTCGTGCTCTGCCAGGACTTTTTGCATCGGCGCGAGCTGATTCTGGTACTTCCGCCATCGGCCAATCGAGCGTGTATGTACAGGCTCGCGCACTTGCACGGCGCTGGCCGTTGACACGGCCTCGCTGCGCTCATGAAACCTGAGGCAGGCGTCTTCCCACGGCAGCTCAAGGTAGTGGATCAAGTTCCGCGCATGTTGCTCGAGGTCCAACACCGTGTCTTCATACGAAATATCAAAAAAGCGCCCCGGAAAACGGTCCCGCCATACGTCCATCAAGTGCCGATAGCGGCAATGGTGTCGCGCCATTTCCTCGAGGTCATAGGAATGCAGATAGGCATCGGCAAACAGCTGTTTGTAGCTGGCAAAACAGGAATCCATTGGATCGCGTGTCAGATGCACGATTTTCGCGTTGGGCAAGGCCTTGAGAATAAACGGAATCAGCAGGTAATTCTGCGGCAACTTGTCGATGAATCTCGCTTTGTCACCGCGCATACGTTTGCAGGAGTCCAGATACAAGGCGCCAACTTTGGCGCTGTCCAGATTCAGCGATGCTTCAAAGAATGATGCCGAGAATCGTCGCGGGTCTTTGTAATTGCTTAATCGGCGTAGCGCGAGGCTGAATTGCTGTAACTCCCCGGCCGAATGGACTTGTGAATGACTGCCAATAATTCGTTCAATCAGAGTTGTTCCTGTTCGTGGCTGCCCCAACACAAATATGGGTGCAGAAGAATCGTGTCCGGATCCTTTGTCGAGCCAGTCCTGATCAAAGTTATTCTGCAAAAACGCGAACATCTCACTCTCTGCCTGCTCGTCGTATTCGACCGTCAGGCGCCTGGCTTTGGCACCCGACTGGAATGCAGCAAATGCCTCGTCCCAGCGCTGCAGATCTTCCAGCTCCTTGCCAATGGCGTAGTAATAAAACGCCTGCATCCGCGGGTGAATTCCGTCGCCCTTGAGTAGCTTACGGATTTCCTGAATATGCGTATCGTCTGATGCCTTGCGCGCGCCGGCCAGTGACCAGTGTGCTTGTGGCGAATCGGGCTGGATGGCGACGACCCGGCGCAGAAGCTCCTCTGCGTCTTGAATCTGGCCGTTATAAATGCGGTTGTTGGCCAGATTGAGCATGAAGGGCGGATGGTCCGGCTGTCCCTGATTCGCCTTTTCGAACCATTCACAGGCAAGCCCATATTCGCCCATGAGCGTATAGATGGCGCCCATCAGATCCTGGACAACGGGGCTTCCCGATTCGAACTTGACCGCCTCCGTTAATGCGACATCGGCTCGATTGACCTGGCCGTCGTTCATGAACAGCTTGGCAAGATGTGCCCAGGCGGCCGCGTGATCAGGTTGCAGCTTCGTCACCGACGCAAATGCTTTGAATGCCGTATCCCGATCTTTGGCCTGCAACGCGACGAGTCCGACCAGGAAATGCCCTTCCACGAGATCCGGTTTTTTCTCCAGGGAAAGTCGGCAGCATTCACTGGCTTTCGCGATATTTCCTGCGGCCAGAGCCTGAAACCCTCGTCGTAGCAAGGCCTGAAGTTGTTGAGTCTCGCTTGCACTCATAGTGTGGGATTGCTCGCTATTGCAGCTGTTGCCGGTCCAAAAAGATCATAGCCCGTGAGGAGTAGATCTGCACATCTCCACTCCGTCGGCCGCAAAAAATGCGATCGTCCGGCAGCAAAACCCAGTTGTTGTCGTTAAACAACATTGCATTCATCACCCAATGGTCTAAGCTCAGATAACTCGGCGAAAAACTAATTTAATCTGCCGATGTCTTTATTTAATGTAGGCAATTGCACGCATGGGCGTTACCCAAAACGAATTAATTGATGTTGTTTTCTAGCAACGAACTCTTAACTGAGGGGGATACAATGAACAAAGTGATAAGAACATTCGGGGTCTCGGCATTGACCTTGGCTCTGGGCCTGGCGGTGCTGCCGATACAGGCGTCGTTAGCGCAGGGCGCCGATGAACTCGAAGAGGTCATCGTTACCGGCTCGCGCATTCGCAGAAATCCGCTGGACGAATCCGTCGCAATCATGGACCTCAGTGCTCAGGATCTCGAAAAGACGGGCCTGACCAACCTGGGCGATGCATTGCAAAACCTCCCAATCGCCGGCTCAGCCATTAACTCGCAGTTCAACGTACCCGGAAACTCGGGCTTCCCACAGGACGGTTCTGGTATCGGCGCTGGTGCCGCAGAGTTGTCGATCAGAAATGTCGGCGCAAAGCGCACGCTCGTGCTCGTTGACGGTCGACGATGGATTGCCGGCGCTTCGGCGTCTGGCGTGCCCAACGCAGTGGATCTCAATACGATTCCCGCCAACGTTATTAAGCGCATCGAAGTGTTGCAGGATGGGGCCTCGGCCATTTACGGATCTGACGCAATCGGTGGCGTTGTTAACGTCATCACTCTCCAGGATTACGAAGGCTTCAAGCTGGACGCGCAAGCAGGCGGCTACATCTCGGATGGTGACGGCCAGTCTTATCAAGTCGGTGCGCTGTGGGGTGGTGGCAATGACGCGACCCACATAGTGGTCAGCGCGAGCTACGCTGATGAACGCGGCGTTGAGACATTTGATCGCGCCCGTTCTGCGTATCCAACACCGGATGCAACCAGCTGTCTCGCTGGCGGCTGTTCGTCATTCACGCCCCAGGCTAGACTGGTTCTTGGGCCCAACTTCGGCTTCCAGGATATTGCGCTGAACGATGGTGTACTGAACGACGGCGCAGGCAACATTCCGCAGTGGGATCCTCTGGATCCAGACGGTGGGCCCGACTTCCACGCCTTCAGCACGGCCGACCGCTTCAACTTCAATGGGCCGGGCTACAACTATCTTAAAACGCCGAATGAACGCGTGAACTTCTATGCAAACGTTCGGCACGATCTCAGCGAGCAAGTTACTTTGTTTGCACGCATGTCCTATACGAATCGCAGTTCCGCGACCAAGGGTGCGCCTGAACCGCTTTGCCTCGGTGCCGGTTGCGGCAGTCGCATTACGGACAATTTCGTGGTTTCGGCATTGAATCCCTATAATCCTTTCGGCGTCGATCTGTCGGTAGCGAACGGTAACCTCGAGTTCTTTGGGCGTCGGCCACTCGAGTCAGGCGGGCGCCTGTTCTTCCAGGACGTCAACACCTATATGTACTCTATGGGTCTTGAGGGTGAGTTCGAAGCGGCTGGCCGCAATTTCTACTGGGATCTGGTTGGCAGCCTCGGCGACAACCAAGGTTTCCAGGAGAAATACAACTCCCACAACGCGGCGAAACTGCAACTCGCGATGGGCGATCCGGCCATTTGCGCAGTCGTGCCGAACTGCGTGCCGTTTAATTTCTTCGGTGGACAGGGCCCGGATGGCACTGGCTCGATCACTGACGAAATGCTCAACTTCGTCCGCTACACGCAGCGTGACTACAGCGAACAGACACTGACAAACTATGCGTTCAACATCGGCGGCGATCTCTTCGAACTACCGGGGGGCATGATGGCTTTCGCGGCAGGTGCTGAGTACCGTGAACATAAAGGCTCGTTCCGCCCTGATCCGATTGCGGCCAGTGGCGAGACAGCCGGCATTCCGTCCGGTGCGACCGCTGGTGGCTTCGACGTGACCGAGTTCTACGGCGAGCTCAATATCCCGCTGCTCTCGGGCGTCGCCCTTGCGGATTTGCTTGAGGTGAGCTTGGCCGCGAGAAATTCGGACTACAGCACATCGGGCGCAGAATCGACCTACAAGGTCAGCGCACTATGGCGACCGATGGGCGACCTTTCGTTCCGTGGTTCGTTCTCAACCGGTTTGCGAGCACCAGGTATCGGTGAACTCTTCGGCGGTGCGGCGAGAGAGGATTTCACGTTCCTTGATCCGTGCGCGGATTATCTTGGAACGGTTGGGGCCGCAAATGGCGGTCGCGACACCCCGCAGTCAGCCACCATTCAGGCGAATTGCGCGACCTTGGGCGTCGCACCCGGCCTTTCACAGACCAATCCGCAGCTATCTGCAGTGTCTACAGGTAACGCGAACCTCAGCGCCGAGACCTCAGACAACGTCACCTTCGGTGTTGTCTACAGTCCTGCCTGGTCTTCAGAACTCAGCTGGTCAGAGGGCATGACGGTGTCGCTGGATTACTACGACCTGCAAATTGATGATGCCGTTCAGGGTCGTAGCCCAGGCGAGTTGATCGATGCTTGCGTAGCGACCCTCGATCCATTCTACTGCGACAACGCACCACGTTCGGTTTCAGGTCAGCTGGGTACGATTCAAAACCAGCTGGCGAACATTGGCAGTATCAATGCCTCGGGCTTTGACTTCATGTTCGAATACGCGGCCCCGGAAACCAGAGTGGGTCAGTTCAGTCTCAGATTGAATGCGACCGTCCTGGACGAGTACCTTGAAATTACCAACAACCCGGACGGCACGCAGTCGACGAACGATCTCACGGGGCGTCATCCTGATGAGACATTCTTCCGTGCGTTCCCTGAGCTGCGTACGGTGACGACCGTTGATTGGAACAAGGATCGTTGGACGGGGTCACTGTCTATTCGCTGGGTGGACGAAATGGTCACCGACGGTGCAACAAAGCTCGATTCGGTCGCGTTCACGGATATCCGTGCGAGCTACAACCCGAGTTGGGGGAACGATGCGTTGACCCTGACAGTAGGCTTCAACAATGTATTTGACGAGGATCCACCAGTTTGTACCCCCTGTGGCATCATCGGACTGAGCCCGGTGTCGCATGATCTGCCGGGACGTGTTGGCTACGTGCGCTTTACTTACCAGCCGTAATCAAGACTTAGATAGAAAACGCAGCGGCCCCGAAAGGGGCCGTTTGCTTTTGAACTCGTGCCCGTTATTCTCAACGAGATTGGTGATGAGCAGTCTCGTCACGTGGAGACGCGAGGCTGGCCTCGCATTGCGAAAGCAGCAACGACCCCTTCGATGCAATTGCCTGATACAGCCGGAAACGCTGGCATATACTACGCAAACATATTGAAAGAGGTTCTCAATGCCTGCGATGAAAGATCAGCGGTTGGCGTGCGATGTACATCGCAATTACAAGCCGCATAGCGTCGATGTCTGAAAACGCACAAACGCGTGACGCGCAAACCGAGAGATCGCTAAAGCATTCACTAAAGGATGCCGGTGCGTATGCGGTGATGATAGGCATCGGCGAAACCTATCTTTCCGCATTCGCGCTCTTTCTTCGCGCCAGCACGCCGCAGATCGGATTGTTGGCTTCACTACCGCCCTTGCTCGCGTCGCTCGTGCAGTTGTTTTCGGCCTGGCTGGGCAGGCGGACGGGCCGACGCAAAGCGATCGTATTGACGGGCGCGTCGATACAAGGGTTCGCGTGGCTCCCGCTAATCGTTCTGCCTATCGTATTTCCTGACTACGCCGTGCCGCTAATGATTGCGTGTGTGGTGCTCTATCACTGTGGAGCGCATTTGTCGGCGCCGCAATGGGGCAGCTTGATGGGGGACATCGTACCGGAGCGGCGTCGTGGGCGATTCTTTGCGAGTCGGACCAGAATCGTTTCCCTCGTGACGTTCGTCTCCCTGGCTGTCGGGGGTTTGACCCTGCAATTCTCGACCGCCAAGGGGTCTACCCTGATCGGCTTCGTCGCCCTCTTTTCAATCGCCATGCTCGCGCGTGGTCTATCCGTCTATCACCTGTCGAAAATGCATGACCCAACCGGTCATGTTGCGGTGATGGAGGTTCCGGTCGATCAAGTTTGGTGGAGACGATTGCGGCATTCGAACTTTGTTCGCTTCTCGATTTTTTTTGCATTGGTCCAGTTTTCGGTATCCATCGCTTCGCCATTCTTCACCGTATACATGCTGCGCGACCTGCATTACAGCTATGTTGCGTTCATGACCAATACGGGCATGGCGATTCTGGCTCAATTTCTCACTTTGAATCGCTGGGGTCGCATCAGCGACGTCTTTGGTAATCGTCGAATACTCGCCGCCACTGGAATCATCATTCCGATACTGCCCTTGCTGTGGGCGCTATCAGCCAACTTTTGGTACTTGCTGGTCGCTCAGGCATTCAGCGGCCTGGCGTGGGCTGGCTTCACCCTGAGCGCGACTAACTTTCTCTATGATTTGATCGCTCGCGACAAGCGCGCAAGCTACCTCGCGATTCACAGCGTACTGGCCAGTACTGGAATCTTCGCGGGCGCGATGCTGGGCGGCTTTCTTGGCAATAATCTGCCAACCAGCCTCGACATTCTCGGTCGTACCTTCACATGGTCCAGTCCTTTAATTGGCGTCTTCGTCATCTCGTTTTTGGCCAGATCTTTAATAGTCATTTTGCTTGTGCCGAAACTTCGCGAAGTTCGCAACGTCAGACCCATCTCGCTGAGTAATCTCATATTTCGGGTCACGCGAGTCAACGCTTTGGCGGGGATGTTTTTCGAAGTGATAGGCTCAAAGAACAAAGCTTCGACAGACTCGACGAAGGACGAATAGATAACGCAGAGACCAATCGATGATCGCAAGACTCATAATTCTTCTGCTACTGATCAGCGGTTGCCAGCCTGAGCTTGGGAAGCAACCTCCCTTGCGCTTAACGGTGATGACTTTCAATGCCTGGGGCGCCGGTGCCAATCAGGGCAAGTCGATCGATGCAACGCTGGCGGTCATTCGAACAATTAACCCTGACCTCATTGGCCTGCAGGAGGTTCGGCGTGAAGCTGTCCCATGCACATCCATCTGTCCGCCAGACGGACCCAGCGTCGCCGGAGGCATCGCGGAGGCGCTTGGCTACTACGTGTACGAGCAGCAACAGGAAAACGAGGCGCTGTGGGCCAACGCAATTCTGAGTAAATATCCGGTGACACGCAGTACCGAGAACGATCTCGGCGTCGTTCTCGCGGTAGGCGATCGAGAGATCGCGTTATTGAATATCCACCTGACGGACTATCCCTATCAACCCTATCAGGCCCTGGGAATTCCCTACGACGATGCGCCGTTACTTCATTCGGAGGATGAATTGATTGCGGCGGCCAATGATGCTCGCGGACACGCGCTGGACTTGTTGATGGCAGACCTTGAATCCGTCAAGAACGTTGACGCTGTCTTCGTTACCGGCGATTTCAACGAACCGTCGCATCGGGACTGGACTCAACGGGCGGCTGAGATTGGGCGCCATCCTTTGAAGGTGAAATATCCGTCCGCGCTGCGCGTGGAGGAGGCGGGTTTTATCGATACCTACCGAACGTTTTTCGCCGACGAGATCGCTGCTCCCGGCCTTACCTGGACACCGACCACCTCGGCGGACGACAAGGACGACCATCACGATCGCATCGATTATGTTTTTGCGCGTGCGGCCGGTGTGAAAGTTGAGTCAGCAGCGGTGGTGGGCGAGGAGTCGCCGGATTCGGATATTGCCGTGTCGTCACCCTGGCCGTCCGATCATCGGGCGGTCGTCGCGACCGTCATAATTCCCTGAGGGAGTCGCCGGCGCTTAGCCGCCGGCAACTCGAGCCCAGTCGGGACTGGCCCTATTTCTGTTTCCAGGTGCCGCCTTCGCGGTAATACCAGCCTTTATTCGCCTTCGCGATCCAGCGTTCTGCGAACGTCCTGCGAATACCGTCCTGCCATTCCGGGTGCTTGTTGATCTTCGCGATTTCGGCGTACAACGCGAGCCAGTCATTGTTCTGCGCAGCCACCAGTTGCACAACGGTGTTGCGATCTTTTAGAGGTACGAGATTGCGATCGCGAAAATCAATGAGGCTGGAGTCGGTCACACCGATGGCGCCGGAATCAAAGTACGGCTTCAGCGAGGGAAATCGCTGCGCCAGTGATTGTTCCAGTGCCTGTTTTTCCGGCGAAGGCTTGTCGAAGTCAATCTGATCTTGCGCGTTCGCGTCGCTCACCAGGAATCCAATCACGCTGGATGCGAAGGCAACCATCACGGATGGTTCGCCGCTGTCCTCGCGTTGATACAGTGAGGTGCCGCTGTCGTCGCTCTCGCCCCGGACTTTATCGATGATGCGGTCTGCCGCTTCAACCGCCGCTGCCTCGGGGAAGTACACGTTAATTGTCACGCACGCAGCGACAAAGGTCGCGAGGAGCGTGGTGACTGCGATAGTAACTTTGTTCATTGCTGTCAATCTCCGTTTGAATTAGTGCAGGGGTTCGCCGCTGCTAGTTGATCGTCGGCGCATCGTCGCTATTAATCGCAGCAAGTTG
>JALHUQ010000322.1 GCA_022866645.1 Woeseiaceae bacterium
CTTACCGATTCGTGTCATGATTTTCATGCTGATCACGACGTAGGGGCTATCGGTGATTTCAACGCCGCAGCGCGAGTACGGTGAGTCGATCGGGCCCATGCAATAGGGGATGACGTACATCGTGCGGCCCTTCATGCAGCCAGCGAACAAGGCATCCACCCTGGCGTGACCGTCCGCCGGTTTCATCCAATAGTTGTTGGGGCCGGCGTCTTCTTCTACATCCGTGCAGACGAAAGTAAGATGTTCGACGCGCGCGACATCGGTGGGACTCGAGCGGTGCAAATAGCAGTTGGGATAGCGTTCTTCGTTCAGCGTCGTGAGCGTGCCGTCCGCCAGCATCTCCTCAATCAATGCCTGGTATTCAGCATCGGTTCCGGTGCACCAGTGAATAGCATCAGGTTCAGTATGGCTTGCAGTTTGTTCTACCCAGGATTGCAGTGCCGCCAGTGTGGTCGTCATTGGGGATACTCTGTGTTAGGTCTGCGACTTGGCAGATAGTTTCAGATGTCACAATCAGGCGCGCATTATACTCATCCGAGACCAAAAAGCAGTATGCAATAAGCCTCTCGAACCCTGTAATCTTGCGCCCGTGCCCACTCTGACTGAATTTTTCGGCGACCGAAGCCCGCTCAAGGATCTGTTGCCCGGTTTCACGCCTCGCGCTGGACAGGGCTGGATGGCTGAAGCGGTCGCCGAAGCCATTGCGAATCGCGACAAACTTGTCGTCGAGGCCGGCACTGGCACCGGCAAGACATTCGCCTACCTGATCCCCGCTCTGATGAGCGGGCGCAAGACCATCATCAGCACGGGCACGAAAGCCTTGCAGGATCAGCTTTATCACCGCGACTTGCCGCTGGTTAGCAAGGCGGTCGGTCGACCCGTCACAACCGCGTTGCTCAAGGGCCGTGCCAATTATCTTTGTTTGCAGCGACTGGATCAGGTCACCGACCCGGCATCGACATTGCAGAGTGATCTCAACGAAGTCCGTGCATGGCGCCACCGCACGGCGAGCGGCGACAGAGCGGAGCTTGTCGAGGTTCCGGAGGACTCGCCGGTGTGGCCGCTCGTCACATCGACAGTCGATAACTGCCTGGGCCAGAAATGTCCCGAGTACTCGAGATGTCTTGTCGTGAAGGCTCGAAAAGCCGCACAGGAAGCGGACCTCGTGGTCGTGAATCATCACCTGTTGCTCGCTGACCTTGCCATGAAAGAAGAGGGGTTCGTCGAATTTCTGCCCGGCGCCGAGGCGATCATTCTTGATGAGGCGCACCAGATACCGGATCTCGCCGTGCAGTTTTTCGGCGTCACACTTGGCAGCCGCGAGATGGAGCGACTGGTCGACGAAGCGCGCGCTGCGACGCTGCCGTTTTCCGAGCCTGAGCTGAACCGCCGCATCGACGCGCTGCAAACGGCGATCCGAAATCTGCGTGCGGACGCGCCGCGCAACGAAGGGCGCCATGAGCTCAGCGAGCATATGGCCGAGCTTAGGGAGCCGTTGGCGAATCTGGCACACGCTATCCACGACATGGTGGTCGCGCTGGCGGATCTTGCTGAAGCGTCCGTGGTGTTGCAAAAAATTCATGATCAGCTTGTGGGTATGGCGGAACGACTGGCCACACTGCGCAGTGATGACACCTGGGACGGACTGCGATGGATCGAGATCAATATGCGAAGTCTGCGGCTGAATCTCACGCCACTCGACGTGTCGGCGAAACTGAGAGGATTGATCGACAACGGTTTTCAGTCGTGGATCTTTACCTCTGCCACTCTGGCCGTTGGCGAGGATTTTTCGCATTTCGGTTCGCGTATGGGGCTTGCGGGCGTTGCCGGGCTGACATTCCCGAGTCCCTTTTCGCTGCAACAGAATGGGCTGATCTATTTACCGAACGATATGCCACAACCGTCGGACCCCGGCCAC
>JALHUQ010000323.1 GCA_022866645.1 Woeseiaceae bacterium
AACATCCGCTGGGTCGACAGCCGCCGAAAAATGTTCCGCAAGGTGCCACCGAATGTGCGGGCTATTGAAGCACTGGATCCGGCACTGGAAGTCGCGGCGATGCCGGGCAATAGCTACTACCTGGTAATGACGCACAGCCATGCGCTGGACTTCGAGATCTGTGAGCGCATATTGAGACGACATGACGCTCGCTATTGTGGATTGATCGGATCGCTGTCCAAGCGCCGGCGTTTCGAAAAGCGATATCGTCACCTGGGCATGACAGAGTCTGAAATCGATCAGCTGATCTGCCCTATCGGCGTAGCGGGGATCAGCGGCAAGAAGCCCGCGGAGATCGCCGTCGCCGCCGCCGCAGAAATTCTCAAGATCCGCGAGCGCGCCGTGGCGCCGCTAGAGGTCGATTATCCCGATAATGTACGGCCGCTGCGGGGCTAGCATGGAAGCTTTTCTGCTCGATAGTCTGAACATTCTGGTCCGCTGGCTGCATTTCATAACCGGTGTCGCGTGGATCGGCTCTTCACTGTATTTCATCTGGCTCGACAACCATCTCGAGGCGCCGCGCGAGACTGCCGATTCGGAAAAAGGGGTGGGCGGTGAATTGTGGTCCGTGCACGGCGGTGGTTTCTATCACGCGCAGAAATATCGAATCGCGCCGTCGGTATTGCCGGCCACGCTGCACTGGTTCAAGTGGGAGGCGTATTCGACGTGGTTGAGCGGAATATTCCTGCTCGGACTCGTCTATTTTCTGGGTGCCGAGATCTACCTTATCGACCGTTCGGTGGCGGATCTGTCGGTGGTTGCCGCAATCAGTATCGCGATCGGTTTTGTCGTCGGTGGCTGGATTATCTATGACCTGATGTGCAGGTCGCCGCTCGCGAACGATGACCGGGTCTTTGCTTTTGCGCTCTTGGTAATGAGTGCTGCATTGGCGTGGGGCCTTTGCCAGTTATTCAGTGGCAGGGCAGCGTACATTCTGTTCGGAGTAACGCTCGGTACGATCATGGTCGCCAACGTTTTCTTTGTAATCATTCCCGGGCAAAAGAAAATGGTCGCGGCGGCCGAGCGAGGCGAGGCGCCGGATCCTGCGTATGGCGTACGCGCAAAGCTGAGGTCGGTCCACAACACCTATTTCACGCTGCCCGTCCTGTTCGTGATGACAAGCAATCACTATGCGATGACCTATAGCCACGAGTACAACTGGGTGGTTTTGATCGGCATATCGGTCGCGGGCGCGTTGATTCGAATCTATTTTGTGGCAAGACACAAAGGCCGCGCATCACCTGTAACGGTCGTGTTCGCCGTGTTATTGCTGGCGTCGATGGCCGCGCTGATCGCGCCGCGTTCGCAACAGAGCGATGCCGTGACGGCGACTTTGTCCGAGGTTCGTGCGGTCGTGAAGGCACGCTGTGTCAGTTGTCATTCGTCGGCGCCTACGCACCCGGCATTTCCCGCTGCGCCGCTCGGAGTGATGTTCGATAATGATGAGCAGATTCTCGCCGAGGCGGAGCGAATACACTTACAGACGGTGGTGACGCGGGTTATGCCGATCGGCAACCTGACGGCGATGACGGACCAGGAACGGCAGATCATTGATCAGTGGTATCGAACGCTTGGGGGCGAGCAGTGAAAGATTATCCGAGGGATCTGCGTGGTTACGGACAGCAACCTCCGGCCGCCGACTGGCCAGACGGTGCACGCACAGCCGTGCAGTTTGTTATCAATTACGAGGAAGGCGCGGAAAATTGTGTCCTGCACGGTGACACAGCGTCCGAAGCCTTCTTGTCGGAGATCGTCGGCGCAACTGCGATAGAAGGTCAGCGACACATGAACATGGAGTCGCTGTACGAGTACGGCTCCCGGGCTGGTTTCTGGCGCCTGCATCGATTGTTTGCAGAACAGGATGTGCCGGTCACGGTGTTTGGCGTCGCGATGGCACTGCAGCGCAATCCCGATGCTGTTGCAGCGATGCAGGCAGCAAACTGGGAAATCGCCAGCCACGGTTATCGCTGGATCGATTACCAGTTCATCGATGAGGTGACCGAGCGCAAACATTTCAGGGAGGCCAGGAGAATCCACGTGGAGGCGACGGGCGAGCGGCCGCTCGGATGGTACCTCGGACGCTGCAGTCCGCAGAGTCATCGCATCGCCGCGGAGGAAGGGGAATTTACATATAATTCAGATAGTTACAGTGATGACCTACCCTACTGGGACTATCAGTACGGGACTCCGCAGTTGATGGTGCCGTACACCCTGGACGCAAACGACATGCGTTTCGCAACACCACAGGGCTTCAACTCCGGGCAACAGTTTTTCGATTACCTGAAAGACAGTTTCGACGTGTTGCATGCCGAAGGCGGTCGAATGATGTCGATTGGCCTGCATTGTCGATTGGCAGGTCGGCCCGGTCGTACCGCCGCCGTCGCACGGTTTCTCGACTACGTACTGTCACACGATGACGCGTGGCTGGCGACTCGACTTGAGATCGCCAATCACTGGCGCGAACGCCACCCGGCTAAAGGCGTCACGGCATGAGCAACGACTTCGTGAAACGCTACGGCGGAATCTATGAGCATTCGCCGTGGGTCGCTGCGCGCGTTAATGTCCTGCTCGATGGCGCCGTTGCCGATACCGAGTTGCTTGCCAGCCTGATGGCGGACTGCGTCGACAACGCATCGACGGAAAAACAACTCGAATTAATTCGTGCGCATCCCGACCTCGCTGGCAGGGCGCAAGTCGCGGGTGAATTGACCGCCGAATCGAGTGCGGAACAATCGAGCGCGGGACTGGACCGGTGCACAGCGGAAGAGTACGAGAAATTTCAATCGCTGAATGCGGCCTACCGTGAAAAATTCGACTTCCCGTTCATCATGGCAGTACGAAAGAGTACTCGTGCTGAAATTTTGCAGGCATTCGCCAGCCGCATCGAAAATGACTACGCCCACGAATTCGAAACCGCGTTAACGGAAATTCATAAGATTGCCCGATTGCGGCTGGCGGCTCTGGAGGGCGGACAGTGAAGAAAAAACATCCGTTTCATCATTGGATACAGCTCGAACAGCCGCGACTCGGTACCCGCGTCGTGTACGCCACCGACGATTTTTTTGCAGCGAAAGAACGTCTGATTGATTCTGCGGTGCCGGTATTCATCGACGACAAATACGACGATCACGGCAAATGGATGGACGGCTGGGAAAGCCGGCGAAAGCGAACGCAAGGGCACGACTACTGCGTGATCAGACTGGGTGTGCCGGGAGTGATACGGGGCTTCGACATCGATACCTCATTTTTCACGGGCAACTATCCGCCCGCAGCGTCTATCGAGGTCTGCGTCAGCGATGAGGACGTGCCGGACGCGGGTTGGCTCGGGATTCTGGCGAAGACCGAGCTTGCCGGTGATTCGCACCACTATCTCGCCTGTGACGATGAGCGCGTATGGACGCACCTGCGCCTGCACATCTATCCGGATGGCGGCATCGCGCGACTGAGAATATTCGGCGAGGTGCGGGCCGACTTTGACGGTGTCGACGGTTATGTCGATCTTGCCGCTATCGAAAACGGCGGTCGGGCGATCGCCTGCAGTGACGAACATTACGGCAGCATGCACAATCTCAACGTTCCGGGCCGTGGCGTGAATATGGGTGATGGCTGGGAGACGGCGCGACGTCGGGGACCGGGGAACGACTGGGTCATTATTGCGCTGGCACAAGCGGGTGTGATCGAGCGTGTGGAAGTCGACACGGCGCATTTCAAAGGAAATTACCCGGACAGGGTGTCGATAGAGGCGGGTCTTTTCGAGAGTGACGACTTGGCCACGCCAGACTCAGAACTGTGGCGGACGATGTTGCCGGAGACGAAACTGAAGATGGATCAACAACACTATTTCGAGGCACTGGAAGCGCTCGGTGCGGTATCGCATGTGCGCATGTCAATATATCCGGACGGCGGCGTCAGCCGCTTGCGATTGTTTGGTCGCGTCGGAGGGGGTGAATAATGACCATCACATTGAAAGCGGAGCCACTCACTCGCGAGCGATTCGCGGACTTCGGCGACGTCATCGAAACGTCACGAGGCAGCTCCGATGCGATGAATGCCGCTCGCTTCGAGCGCTTCGATGACCTTTGCAAAGTCGACCTGATCAATGACGGGCGAATCGCGGTTAGTATTGCGCGTTGCCGCACGCCGACGTCCTTGCCGTTGCGGGTGGATATGCTTGAGCGACATCCCCTGGGCAGTCAGGCCTTCGTTCCCCTAAGTCCCTGCAAGATGGTGATCGTCGTTGCGCCACCCGAGGAGTCGGTCGAAGTTTCGGCGATCCGCGCTTTCGTCAGCAACGGCCGACAGGGTTTCAATTACCGGCGCGGCACCTGGCACATGCCATTGATCTCGTTTGAAGCCGGCCAGGAGTACCTCATCATCGACCGCGGCGGCCGGGAATCCAATTGCGAGGAACACACACTAGCCGAAGCCATACTGATCCAGGCCGACAGTTAAATCAGATAGCGTCGATAATGGCGTTGAATGTCGCGCTCGGTCGCATCGCGTTCGTTGCCAGCGTATCGCTTGGCAGGTAGTAACCACCGATGTCGACCTTTGAGCCCTGTGCAGCGATGAGCTCTTTGTTGATGGTCACTTCGTTTTCGAGCAACGCTTTTGCCGGCGCTCTGAACTTTTCGGCGAGTGCCTTATCCACGGTGTTCGCGGCAAGCGCTTCCGCCCAGTACATCGCAAGGTAAAAATGGCCGCCGCGATTGTCGAGTTCGTTAACTTTGCGTGAGGGAGATTTGTTGCTGTCGAGGTAACGACCATTTGCGTCGTTCAACGCAGCGGCTACAACGCGCCCCGCGCGATTATTGGATTTCTCCGCCAGGTCCTCGATAGAAACCGCAAGCGCGAGAAATTCTCCAAGGGAATCCCAGCGCAGGTGCCCTTCGTTCAGGAACTGCTGCACGTGTTTCGGCGCCGAGCCACCGGCACCGGTTTCGTAGAGTCCGCCGCCCGCAAGCAGAGGAACGATTGACAACATCTTGGCGCTGGTTCCGAGTTCGAGTATCGGAAACAGGTCGGTCAGGTAGTCACGCAATACATTGCCGGTCACTGATATCGTGTCCTCGCCTTTCCTGACACGCTCGAGCGTCACACGCATGGCGTCTACCGGCGAAAGAACGCGAATATCAAGTCCTTCAGTATCGTGGTCTTGCAGATATTGCGTCACCGTCTGAATAAGTTGCCTGTCATGCGCGCGATTTTCGTCGAGCCAGAAAATGGCAGGCGTGCCAGTCTGGCGAGCGCGGTTGACGGCCAGTTTCACCCAGTCGCGAATCGGTAAATCCTTGGTCTGGCACATACGCCAGATGTCGCCGGCGTTTACGGCATGTTCAAGCAAGACTTTCCCGGCTGCATCCATGACCTTTACGGTCCCGGCTGACGCGATCTCAAACGTCTTGTCATGCGAGCCGTACTCTTCAGCTTTTTGCGCCATCAGCCCGACGTTGCAAACGTTGCCCATCGTGGTCACGTCGAACGCGCCATGTTGTTTGCAGTTGTTGATTACTTCATCGTAGATGCCGGCATAACTACGATCCGGAATCATTGCCTTGGTATCGGCGAGTTTTCCGTCCGGGCCCCACATCTTCCCGGAGCTACGAATGGCGGCTGGCATGGAGGCGTCGATGATCACATCGCTCGGAACATGCAGGTTCGTAATGCCCTTGTCGGAGTTCACCATGGCCAGAGCGGGTCGTGTTTCATAGACCGCCGCGAAGTCCGCCTCGATAGCCGCGCGTTGTGCGGCGGGCAGATCGACGATTTTTGCGAAAACGTCGCCGACGCCGTTATTCGGGTCGACGCCAGCTTGCTGAAGCACGGCCGCGTGTTTTTGGTAGGCGTCCTTGTAGTACACCTTGACCGCATGACCAAACATGATCGGGTCCGATACTTTCATCATCGTGGCTTTGAGATGCAGCGATAACAGGATGCCTTCACTCTTCGCTGCGTCCATTTCTCTCGCGTAGAATGCGGACAGCGCCGCGCAATCCATCACACTTGCGTCGACGACTTCATCTTTAAGTACCGGCACCGCGGCGCGCAACACGGTTTCGCTGCCGTCCTCTGCGAATAATGAAATCTTCAGGTT
>JALHUQ010000324.1 GCA_022866645.1 Woeseiaceae bacterium
ATACGCGGTTACGGCGACCCGGAATTCGACAATGAAGGGCGTTACCTTGAAGTGCAGTTAGGCGGGATCAGTGTGGTGTCCCTGTATTTGCCATCCGGCTCATCCGGTGATGTCAGGCAGGAAGCAAAATACCGCTGCCTCGATTCGTTCTCGGAACATCTGCAGAAGCTGCAACGCAAGAAGTCGGAATACATAATTTGCGGCGACTGGAATATCGCGCACAAAGAGATCGATCTGAAGAACTGGAAAGGCAACAAAAAGAATTCGGGATTTTTGCCGG
Organism: Woeseiaceae bacterium; assembly: GCA_022866645.1. Lineage (GTDB taxonomy): Bacteria > Pseudomonadota > Gammaproteobacteria > Steroidobacterales > Woeseiaceae > UBA1847. The sequence continues at coordinate 281 of JALHUQ010000324.1, forward strand.
AAGAGCGTGCCTGGATGGACAAGGTATTTGGCGAGTATCGCTACACCGACGCTTTTCGCACGCTCCCACAAGAACCCGACCAGTACACGTGGTGGTCGAATCGCGGCCGGGCCTGGGACACCAATGTCGGTTGGCGTATCGATTACCAGGTAATCACTCCGGGGCTCAATGATAAGGTTGAACAGACGGCGATCTACCGGGCTGAACGGTTTTCGGTCCATGCGCCGGTATTCTTCGATTACAACTGGGCTTATGGCACCTGACATCGACGAAAACAGAGCCCTGAAGGAGGGCTACAGGGAAGCGATTCTGAACCGCCGCATGCTTACATGCGTCTTTACGGGGTTTACATCAGGGCTGCCATTGTACGTCCTGTTCCAACTTATCCCCGGTTGGCTTCGCGTCGAAGGCGTTGGTCTCGCGGAAATTGGTTTCTTCGCGCTGGTGCAGTTTCCCTATACGTGGAAGTTCCTGTGGTCGCCAGTGATGGACAGGTTCACATTGCCGTTTCTGGGGCATCGCCGCGGCTGGATGTTGCTGACACAAATTGCGTTACTGATTTCACTGGCGGTCATGGGTTTCATCAAACCGGATCTATCCCTTTGGACCGTCGCGTATCTGTCCGTTGCGGTTGCTTTTTTCAGCGCCAGCCAGGACATCGTGCTCGACGCATACCGGCGTGAGTTGCTACCCGATGTTGAACTTGGCCTCGGCAACTCCATACACGTTCAGGCGTATCGCCTTTCAGGTCTCGTTCCCGGTGCGTTGGGTTTTATTCTCGCGGATCTCTTCGACTGGCACCTGGTGTTTATTGTCATTGCGCTGTTCATGTTAGTTGGCATCGTAATGACATTGGTCATTGATGAAGCGATTAAGGAGCCAACGCCGCCCAAATCTATGCGCGACGCTGTGATATTGCCGTTTCGAGATTTCATCGGGCGTTCGGGTCTCGCACCAGCGTTACTCGTGCTCGCATTTCTGTTTCTCTACAAGCTCGGCGACAATATGGCCACTGCTCTGCAGTCGCCGTTTTTTATCGACGTGGGTTTTACACTGACGCAAATTGGCGCTATCGCAAAGACGGCGGGGCTGGCAGCAGCAGTCTTTGGTGGAATGGTGGGCGGGCTGATCATGATTAAGCTGTCTATCAACCGTGCGCTTTGGCTGTTCGGGGTGGTTCAGGTAGTGAGCATTCTGGGTTTCGCCCTATTGTCGGAAATCGGCGCCAATCCGTGGATGCTGGGTATTGCCGTCGTGTTCGAGTATCTCGGTGTCGGTCTCGGGTCGGCTGCTCTCATCGCGTTTATGGCACGTACGACCAATCCCGCGTTTGCGGCCACGCAATTGGCCTTGTTTACAGCATTGGCATCGGTGCCGCGTGTGTTTGCCAATGCCGTGACCGGCGTCATCGTTGAAAACGTGGGATGGACGAACTTCTTTCTGCTCTGTACCGCGCTTGCCATCCCAGGGATGTTGTTGTTGTTCAAAGTCGCGCCCTGGAATGAAGACTCTGCGCGTGAGTGACACTGAAGTTCGCGTTGGCCGGTTTGACGAACTCGCTGACCCCGGCTGCCGCGAGTTTTCGATTGGTGATGGCGACTGGCCGTTTCGCGGTTTCGTTATTCGTCAGGGCGACGATATTTTCGCTTACCAGAACTTTTGTGTGCACGTCGGCCATCCGCTGAACTGGTCGCCGAATCGATTTCTGACCAAAGATGGTGCGGCGATTATCTGTGCGTCACACGGTGCGACTTACGAAATAGAGACTGGACACTGTTTTGCCGGGCCCGGCTTCGGCAAGTCCTTGCGAAAAGTGGCCGTAACGGTGCGAGACGGCGTGGTATTCGTCAGCGGGCCGAACAGCATGTAGCGCAGGTTAGAGGTTATCGAGAAACTCTAACGGGTCGTGAAATCCGCTCGGCATCTCGCCCTCTTTAGTGCCAACGTAATCATCCGGATCCATGTCAACAGAACCGGACCAGTCTTCCGGAGGGCTGATCTCAAGCAGCAACATTTGCGGCCAGTTTTCGATTTCAAGTTCTCCAACGGTGCCGTCGAACTGTTGAATCTCGATCGTGCCGTCATCTTCATCAACAGCAACAACCTCGAACACTGTCCCGCTCGGTCTGCGAAACCAGTGCCCCACGGCGGGAAATTGTACGTCCATGATGGTCTGCCTCTGGCTAGTTATTGCACTTACTTATAGTTATAGAACAAGTTCAGCGAAGTGCAAGTCCGTTTAGTTACTTATAGACCTGGTAAAGCGCCAGTCGCAGATTCGATAGCCCCTCTTGAGCCCGCGCCGCTCGAATTTCGTCTGCGGTCGGTCGAGCGGAAGCTCCCCAATGTGCTCACGCCTCTCGGTACACGAGAATCGTTCGGATCGAGACAGAGCCTCATCGATGTGCTCTCTGTAATCTGCCCAGTCGGTTGCGATATTCAGAGTGCCACCATCACCCAAACAATCAGCGACCAACTGCAAAAAACTGTCTTGTACGATGCGGCGTTTATGGTGGCGCTTCTTCGGCCAGGGGTCGGGGAAGTAAAGATTGACGCGCGACAGCGATGCTATCGGGATCTGACACGTGAGAACGTCGATGGCATCGTGCATCAGCAAACGCAGGTTATCGACTCCCGCGTCGCGGGCTTTCAACAAGCAATGACCGACACCCGGTTCGTGGACCTCAATGCCAAGGTAGTTTTTGTCGGGATTTTCTGCCGCCTGCTGGACCAGGGTTTCGCCGTTGCCGAATCCAATTTCAAGGATGATGGGAGCGGTTCGACCAAATATCGCCTCGAGGTCTAATGCAGCGCCCGAGTACTCCAGACCGAACCTGGGCCACAATTCCTGCAGCGCTTTTTGCTGCGATGGAGTGAGTCGCCCGGTCCGCCGGACAAAGCTGCGAATAGGCCTTTTGTGCTGAATTTCTTCTTCCATGAGGGGTCGAATTCTAATTAAGAACAACGCTCGCTGCCGAGTCTTTTACCGGGCGCTGCGATGCCGGCAAGTTTCCTGAATTCGGCAAGCAAATATTCGTGGCGTATCCGTTTCAGATTTGTAGCATTGGCACGCTTACAACAGTATGCTTAACCACACTGTAGAAAAAACATGAGGGACTATTGTGGCTAAATTACGCAATTTCAAAGACTTAAGCGCTGGACTCAAGCTTACGGCAGTGACGACGGCGTTGGCATCTGCGGCAGTTGTTGTTTTTACACTACCAACTATCGCCCTGGCACAGGACGGCGCTGCTTCGGCCATGCTGGAAGAGATCGTAACGACAGCGCGCAAGCGCAGTAAGGCGGAAGCCGTTCAGGATGTTCCTATCGCCATATCCGCTTTTGGCGCAGTGCAGCTCGACGCACTCTTTGTTAAGAAGCTTGACGACCTGAGTTATCTGATGCCGAACGTTCAGCTCGAGGCTGTCGGCACCTTCCCGGGCGTTCAAAACTTCTCGATTCGTGGTCAGGGCATCAACAGCTCGATTCCGTCGGTTGATCCGACAGTGGGTGTTTTTGTTGATGGTGTGTACATGGGTACGACCTACGGCGTTGTAATCGACACCTTCGATCTCGAGTCCGTCGAAGTCCTGCGCGGACCGCAGGGACTCCTGTTCGGTCGCAACGTAACCGGCGGCGCAGTTGTTCTTCGTAACGCACGACCGGACGGCGAGTTTGGAGCGCGCGTCCGTGTCGGCGCGACTGATGCCCAACAATACAATATGGCTGCAGCCCTCGAAGGCTCGCTGATTCAGGACAAGCTCGCAGGCAAAGTCGTCGTCTACTACGATGACGACCAGGGCTATTACGAAGGCACCACGATTGGACGTGATGTCGGCGCAATGACCACCAAGATAATTCGACCGACATTTGTATGGACGCCGAACGAACATGACGATGTAACGCTGATCATGGAGTCCGGCGAATCCAAGGGCGATGGCGCTATTTGGTCCAATGTCACTGCACAACGGGCAGGAGCGATACCCGAGTTCACAACTATTGCGAACGACCCCGGCTACACGGATATGAAATGGCACCAGGCCATGCTTGAAGTCAACATCGCAGATGTTGGTAAGGGTACATTGACGAATATCGCCGGTTGGCGACACGTCGGCGCGGCGTCGGCGACTGATATCGACGGCATCAGCGCACCGATCTTCTACGTCCCGGGCTCCACCAGCCAGGATCAGGTAAGCAACGAAATTCGATGGTCGGGTGACGTCACAGACAACTGGCAAGCGACAGCAGGTTTGTACTATTTTGAGCAGAACATTAATTATCGTGAAGGACGTTACATTCAGGTCGTCGTGCTGAGAGCTCTTGGCGGCGATATGGATGCCAAGAATGTTGGTGCGTTCTGGAATAACGACTTCCAAATCCTCGATGATTTTTCCATGTCGGTCGGCCTTCGTTACACCGGTGAAAAGAAATCTGCCCAGATTATTAGCGGCGTCGGCGGCGGTTGTACGGAGGTAGTCACATTCGACTGCACCTTCGACAACCTGTCAGGCGATTGGACCAACGTTACACCGAAGATCGGCTTGCAGTGGGAATTGGGTGACTCCGGGCAAATCTACAGCTTTTGGTCGAAGGGCTATCGTTCTGGTGGCTTTAACTTCCGCAATGCCAAGCCGAACGTAATTCCGCCTGGCCCGACCAAAGAAGAAGAAAACACGACCATCGAAATCGGCTACAAGTCAGACTTTCTTGATGGGCGTATGCGCCTGAACGCTGCTATTTTCCATAATGAAATCGAGGGCATGCAGCGCGAACTCAATATCGGTGACCCCGACGTTGTGGTCCTGCAGGGAACCATCAATGCGGGCGACGTCACAATCTGGGGTCTGGAGCTGGACTTCGTCGGCATGATTACCGACAACTTCTCGGTCAGCGCCTCCTACGGTCATCAGGAAGGGGAGTACGACAAGGTCAATCCGGACTTCGCGTCATTCCTCGGCCCTGATCTTCCAAGGCTTGCACCGAACAACTACAGTGTCGGTCTCTCACTTGACCTTCCAATGAGCGGTGCGGGATTGATAAATCTGGCGACCAATTACAGTTTTCGTGAGGAGCATCCGTATAACGACTCAAACACAGAGATCTTCGGTGATCAAAAACGCTTGAGCGCGAGTGCGAACTGGTTCCTGCCGAACGATGCATGGCAGATTTCGCTGTACGGAAAAAATCTGACCGATGAAGCAAACTGGGGCAACCTGACCTCAATCGCTGGCCTTTTCACGGCCGGCCCGATGCAGAAAGGGCGCATTTACGGTCTCGAAGTTAATTACCGCCAATAGTTTTCGAAAACAGTGCATCAAGGCCGCCCTGGCTTAGCCCGGGCGGCCTTTTTATTTGGCAAATCGTACCGGGCTGGTTCGCTCTGGCCATCGCCCTTCGATCGTGGCATAAAAATCGGCACACTTCCGGAGATCGACAGCGGTGTCGCCCGTTACATCGAGCCGGCCGCCAATGCCAATTCTCTTGTTCCGATAATCAAGAAAGCCGAGAAGAATCGGAACCTTCGCATCTGTCGCTATGCGATAGAAGCCGGATTTCCATCCGTCTCTCAGGGCACGAGTCCCTTCGGGCGCGAGCCCGAAAAAGAACGTTTCATTCGCCTCGAACATGGCGACCGCTATCGCGACTGCAGACCCTGCCTGAGATCGATCGAGCGGAACTCCACCAAGTCCTCGTAGCAACGCCCCCAGCGGAAACCAGAACAAGCTGTGTTTGGCGAAGAATCGAACATCAAGTCCTACTGCGACTTTGTAGACTAGTGCCCAGAATCCGTCCCAGTTCGACGTATGTGGCGCGGCAATCAATACCGCCTTGGGCAGGTCCGGAATCTCGCCGACCGGCGTCCACCCTCCGACCCACAGTATTAGCCGCGCAAGTCGCTTCAACATGACTTCAGGGTTGCGTCGATTCGTCGCCCCCAACCGGCACCAGCCGCCGCGCAATAGTCGGCAGTATGGTCAGCGTAATGATGAGGCAGCCGATGAGAGCGAATGAGGCTTGTGAACCGAAACGGATCAATGACGGGCTTTCCGATATGACAAACGTGCCGAAGGCGGCCACCGACGTTGTCACAGTGACAATAATGGCAAGACCCGTCTCGGCGAAGACCTCTTCGAGATCACCTTGGTGGCGCCGCCACGCAGAAATGAAATGCACTCCGCCGTCGACACCAATTCCGAGCACCAGCGGCGCGATGGCTATCGTCACCGCCGAAACCGCGATCCCGAAAAGACTCATGAGTCCGGCCAGCCAAACGAGAGCCAGGAATAACGGCGCCAAAATTATGCAGGGCAGCAACAAGCTGCGGGTTCCAATAACGAGGACAAGAAATATTGCTATCGCGGCGATGGGCATGATCCTCGGCACGTCCTTGTCCAGCAATTCGTCGATGCGGGAGTTTAGTGAAGGCGCGCCACTTATCTGCCATTCGCCGAGGCCCTCAGCGCTAATCCAGTTCTCGATAGCACCCAATGTCCGGTCGTATTCGGTACGTAGAAACGGGTTTGCAACCGGATGAACCTGCAAAAGGCCGTCGACATCAGCGACGGCCATGATGGAGTTGATTTCTACCGGCCGCTCATCAGACGCAAGCAGTTCGTAACTGTCATCCGGATTGGCGAACAGCAAGAGCAAAGGTGAAGTACTGAGCTCATGTTCGGCCGAGATCCGATCCTGCAGCTCACGCGACTTCAGTCCTTCGGTCTCCAGCTTATTATTGTCACTCAACATCTCAAGGTGTCTCGCGCTTAGCGACGCAAGCAGGCCCAGTGCAACAAAAACAGTGGCAAGCAGCATCCCTCGACGCTCGATCCAGGGAGCAAGACGTCGAATAGGCGCATCGAATACAACCTTGCGCTCCAGCCAACGCTCGGGGCAATAAAGCAAAACTATTGGCAATAAGGCCATACAAGCCACGTACACGCCCAGCGTAACCAGTGCACCGGACCAACCGAGATCCACGAATCCGCTTAGGTTGGCGCGAGTCAGGGCAACGAAGGTAACGGTCGTGGTGAGACTGGCGAGCGTGATGGGGCGCAACAACCGATGCCATGCAACGGTCACCGCCTGATTGCGCGGCATACGATCATGTGTCATTGCATAACGGCAGGACTGAATCATGTGTATGCAATGATCAACACCAACGCCAAGCAACAGTGTTGGCACAGTGGCGGCAAGCAGCGTGAGTTCAGGTCGAATCATGCTGTAGGCGGCAAGGCCCCATGCAATACCGAGTCCAACGGGTATCATCATGAAAAAGGCGAGCAGGCCGATTCGATATACGAAACCGAACAGCAGACTTACCAGAACGACGGCCAGTATGATTGCGATACGCAAGTCGCGATCGACCCGACTTTGCATTTCAAAGACGACTGCCGGCGTGCCGGTCAGCCCGCAGGCTGCGGACGATTCACGCAGAATGGCATTAGTCGCGTCGATAATCGGCTGTGTTTCACGCCAGTCCGCAGCATCAACACTCAGGGAGTAGCCGTACACGGGAGATTTCCCCGCATCGAGATAGGAACGCGTGTGCGCGGTTACACCGTCAATGTCGCTAATTCGAGCGAGGGTTGGGCGGTCCAGCAGATATCCCTGGTCGCAAACGATCAGGAGTTCCTCCAGTCCCGGGGTTCGCTCGGAAAGTTGATCGAATCGCTTGACGGCCTCGTCGTCCTGGCCGAGAAGACCGTAAACATCGGCCTCAATTCTTAGATCAAGGAGAAGAATGATCGAGCATACCGTCAAGATTACACCTGCGATAGAGACGGGTACCGTCGGCCATTGATGATTCAAGCCTGTCATCGCAGGCAGAGTACGCAAGAGACGCGTTTTGTACAAATGGTAAACGCATGATATTGCCTACCCACACACCGTATACTCCGAAAGTAAGAATAGTGCCGAGGGATGCCCAATGAAATTGACGAGAATTATTTTCGCAACGACAATGCTTTTGTTGCAGAGCAGTGCGTTTGCAACACCGTTGCAGGACGCCATCAAAACCGATTATCCCTACCTTGATAGTCTGTTCAAACACCTGCACGCCAACCCCGAGCTGTCGTTGCAGGAATTCAAAACATCGGATCGGCTGGCAGCCGAACTGACGGCACTGGGTTATGACGTCACCCGAAACATCGGCAAGACAGGGCTGGTTGGGCTCCTGAAAAACGGTGATGGACCGACGCTCCTGATTCGTGCGGACATGGATGGGCTTCCGGTGCTGGAAAAGACCGGCCTGGACTACGCCTCCAAGGCCACCCAGGTCAATCTTGAAGAAATGGACATGCCGGTCATGCACGCCTGTGGCCATGATATGCATGTGACGACGCTGGTTGGTGTTGCCCGCCGCATGGTTGAATTAAAGGATCAATGGAGTGGCACTCTTATGTTGGTCGGTCAGCCGGCGGAAGAAGCGGGCGGTGGCGCGAAGGGAATGGTCACCGATCATATTTATGATCGCGTCGGTCGTCCTGATTTCGCGTTGGCGTTGCACGTCATAGCCAAGTACCCCGCCGGGAAGATCGCTTTTAG